>CALJKH010000194.1 GCA_937973575.1 uncultured Solirubrobacterales bacterium
CCGATCTGTAACCCATCGAAAACAGAATTTTTTTTTTGTAACCCAAAAGTTCATATTCGTTCATGAATTAAAAAAGATTAAAAAAAAAAATCTGTGCCTCTGTGGCTATATTTTTTTTTCTACAAATTAAAGTTCCATTTTACTTCTCCAACTCCAAATCATAATTGGCATTCGCTTTCTGAATAAGTTGGTAAGAAACAAAGAATCCTAAAACAAACAAAAGCAACAATGCAATAAATAGGAGGTAGCTTCCAATTAAGAAATTCCAAAAGATAAAATACAATAAAAAGCCATTTCCAGTTTGTAGTAACCAAGCCAAAATTCTTATTTTAGAAAATGTACTACCGCTATTATTAAATGGTTTCCAAAAACCACCCGGTTTTATGGTTGTGGCAAAAGTTTTCAATACTTCTGTTTCGGTAGGTTTAGTTAGAAAGGTAATCACTAACCACGTAAAACAAACTGCTATTGTTAAAACGATGATTTTAATGGGATAATAATCGATGTTGAAGCGGAGCTCTACCTCGAACGTCGCTCAACCAAGTCAATCGTTGGCAATGTCTACAAGGGCAAGGTTGACAATGTCGTCACCGGCCTTGAGGCAGCGTTCGTTGACATTGGACTTGAAAAGAACGGATTCCTCCACGTAGATGAGATCGTTCTGCCAGGAGTTGAAACTCCAAAGCGCGGACGCGGAAAGGGCAAGACAGGGGACAGCACGATCGCTGACCTGCTGAAGCCCGGGCAAGAGATCACAGTCCAAGTCGTGAAGGACCCGCTCAAGACGAAGGGGGCTCGACTCTCAATGGAGCTTGCTATCCCCGGTCGTTTCCTCGTTTTCTCGCCTCAGGGTGAGGGAGTCGGCGTTTCGCGCCGCCTTCCGGACCGTGAGCGTGACCGCTTGCGCCGAGCTGCCAAGGCCGTTGAGATTGAGCAGGGTGGAGTCATCATCCGCACAGCAGCACATGGGGCCAAGGAAGAGGACATCGGTCGCGAGCTTCCCTATCTCTACAAGCTGGCTGAGGTTCTCGACCGCCGTGTTGCTGAGACGCAGGCTCCGGCTCCTGTCTTCCAAGAGGCGGACCTTGCAGTTCGTGTTATTCGCGATATCGCCACAGACGAATTTGACAAGGCTGTTGTTGACAATCAGAAGGAGTACGACCGACTCGTCTCCTTCTTCACCCGGACTGCTCCCGAGCTTGTGGAGCGAGTTGAACTCTGGGACGGCAAGAAGGGCCTGTTTGATGAGTTCGGTGTTGAGAAGTCCCTCAAGTCAACTCTCTCAAGTCGGGTTGACCTCCCAAGCGGTGGTTATCTGATCATTGACTACGCAGAGGCCCTGACTGTTATTGACGTCAACTCAGGCTCCTTCGTTGGTCGCGGTAAGAGTGCCCGTCTTGAGGACACCATCACCAAGACCAACCTTGAAGCTGCTGAGGAAGCGGTTCGCCAGATGCGCCTGCGGGATATCGGCGGCATCATCGTCATTGACTTCATCGATATGGCCCGTGCGCGTAACCGCGACGCTGTGCTGAAGACTCTCCAGAAGGCGCTCAACCAGGACAAGACGAAGACCTTCGTCGTTGAGATCTCGCCGCTTGGCCTTGTCGAGATGACGCGTCAGAACGTCACAGACGGTGTGCGGGAGATTATGACCCGCCCTTGCCGAGTGTGCAATGGGGAGGGTGTCGTCCCAAGCGAGGAGACGATCGCCATCGGCTTCGCCAGGAAGATGCGTGAGATCGCAATTGACAATCCTGAGGCCGAGGCAATCCTCCTCCAGATGAACCCGCGGGTGACCGCAGAGTTCACCGGACAGGGCGCCTGGATGCTCAAGGGGCTGGAAGCAGACACCGGCAAGAAGTTTTTCTTTGAGGGTTCTGAGGGTCTTCCAACAGATCACCTTGATGTCCTGATGGCTGCTTCGCGCGCCGAGGTTGAGGAGCGCGCAGTTCCATTCCGAGCCGGCGAGGAAGTGCATGTCGAACTCGTAGAACCCCACATGTTTAAGGCGAATGACGCTGTCGCCAAGATTGACGGCTACATCGTTTCTGTACGCGACGGAATGCCATTTGTTGGCAAGCGCGTGATGGTTCGAATCGAAAAAGCAGGACGCAACGAGGCTGAAGCTGTGATCGTCGACGGTGGGGTTGAAGTTGCCCAGACAGGCGTCGGCGGCGGCCAGTCGGTATCTTGATCAGTCGATGTACGCAATCGTAAAAACAGGTGGCAAGCAATACCGCGTTGAGCAGGGTCAAACTCTGCTCGTCGAACGCCTGCCCGTAGACGAAGGTTCGACCGTTTCGCTCGAGACTTTGATGATCCGTGGAGAGGGCGACGCAATCGCCATCGAGGCATCAGAGCTAACCAAGGCAAAGGTTGAAGCCAAGGTTGTTGCGCACGAGCGTGGCCCGAAGCTTCGCGTTGGCAAGTTCAAGCCAAAGCGCGGTTACCGTCGTCGCACAGGCCACCGTCAGGCACTAAGCCGCATTGAGGTAACGAGCGTTGCCCTTGCCGGTGGTGCCGCCAAGAAGACTGCAGAAAAGCCTGCCGCCGAGAAGGAGGACTGAGTAACTCATGGCACATAAGAAAGGCCTCGGATCCAGCCGTAACGGACGCGACTCGAACGCAAAGCGTCTCGGCGTCAAGGTTTTTGCTGGCCAGAAGGTAACCGGCGGCGAGATCATCGTTCGTCAGCGTGGCACCCGCTTCAAGCCAGGCAACGGCTGTGGCATCGGTCGCGATGACACGATCTTCGCTAAGGCAGCTGGAACAGTCGTCTTCACGAAGGGATGGGCAGGTCGCAAGATCTCCGTTGTCCCGGACGAAGTCGCCTCCTAGCTCTAACGACTTCTCAGCAGTACTCACGGCGACCCGAAGGTCGCCGTTTTTGTTCTGCGTAGCTGCCTAGACAGCCTGACCCGAAGGGCGGATCAGGATCTCGTTGACATCAACATGAGGCGGCTGATTGAGCGCCCACATAACTGCACCGGCGATGTCGTCCTCCTGAAGGGGCGCGTCGAGTGGCCCCTTGCCGTCATCCCAGAAGGGAGTCGCAACAATCCCTGGCTCAATCAGCGTCACGCGCATACCGGAGCCTGCGACCTCGCCGCGGACAGCTTCTCCCATTGCGGTGACAGCCCACTTAGTGCAGGAGTAGAGCGATCCGGGGATTGCTCTGCGACCAGCAACTGATCCAGTGAGCAGAAGGTGCCCCTTGCTCTCTTTGAGCGACTCGAGATTGGCACGAACGGTGAGAGCCGCTCCGTAGACGTTTGTAAGGACCATGTTCTGCCAAGCGTCCGGGGTTGACTGTGTGAATCCGCCTGGGCCGCCGAAGCCAGCATTGGCAAACACCGCGTCGACACTTCCAAATGCATCCAGCGCTGTGGCGTTCAGCTTCTGTTGTGACTCCCAGTCGTTGACATCGCATGTGATTGGGATTGCTGATGATGGCCCACCGAGGTCTGCTGCCAGCGCCTCGAGCTTGTCGGTTGATCGGGCGGCGAGGATGAGGTTCCAGCCTTCGCTTGCTGCTTGGCGTGCGGTTGCTGCTCCAATGCCAGATGAGGCACCGGTGATGATCATGGTTCGGGTGTTAGGCATCAGTCAACTCCTTGTTAGGTCTCTTGATGGGACGATAGGCGAAGCATGCTTAAGGACTCAGCCACAATTGATGTAATCGCGGGTAACGGCGGTGATGGCTGCGTGTCTTTTCGCAGGGAGGCCCATGTGCCTCGTGGCGGGCCCGATGGTGGTGATGGTGGCCGCGGTGGTGATGTCACTCTCGTCTGCAGTGCCTCGCTGCGCGACCTAGCTGCATTCAAGCGGCGGCGGAAGTTCCAAGCAGGCCGAGGCGGCCATGGCCCAGGCACGCGAGCGGGCCATGGCCGAAGACGCCATGGACGTGGCGCGCATGGGCGCCGGCACGCTGGTCGGACATCTGATGGAATGCGGCATGCAGGTGACGGGCGGCTATTTCGCCGACCATTCCGTGCCGCCGGGGGTGTCTCTCAGTTCAATTCCTTCATCCGCTAGCTGCTGTCGGATCGCGTCGGCCCTAGAAAAATCTTTGGTTTTTTTGGCCTGATTGCGTTCCTCAATGAGGGCCAGAATTCTCGTCTCAACCACTGCCGATTTCTTCGGCTCGGCGATTACCACGTCCTGCTCGTGGCGCACGATGCCCAAAAGGTCGTTGATCTGGGTGAGGAACCGGGTGGCCGATTGACCGGAGGCCGCGTTCATGCCTTCCCCTTCCCGCAG
>CALJKH010000195.1 GCA_937973575.1 uncultured Solirubrobacterales bacterium
TCCGATCTCGCCTTTCACTCTGAGCGTGACGGCTTGGTGGACAACCGCCTGCTGGAGCAGTTCGTTCGGTGGGCTTACAACGCCCACCTGGGTAAGCTGGACGAAGCGTTCCTTAACCGGCCGATGCCCCCTGTCAACCGTCAACAGACTCGCGTCAGTCGCCTTGGCCCGGCGACCAGCCCAGTGAAGAAGGCCTGAGCGTGGCGAGCGGTAGACAACTGGCTGAGCACAACGTAGCGGTCTTCGCAACATGGCTCGCCAGCAAGACCGACGATGACTTCCGCGCGATGGCCAACCGTGGCGTGCTGTCGCGTAAGGAGGTGGCCAAGGAGTGCGGCTTCGCTAAATCGGCGCTAGACCAGAACCCTCGCATAAAGACTGCGCTGCGTGAGCTGGAGGACGCTCTTCGCCTGCGGGGTGTCCTGCCGCCGGCCGTCGAGCGAGACCCCGACGCGACCCCGGCACCCGTGATGCGCGAACCTGGCCGCCTTCGTGCCGCCCAGGAGACCGAGCGGCTGCGGCGGCTGGAGCAGGAGAACGCCGGCCTGAAGGCCGAGGTGGCTGAGCTCAAGCGCACCATTGAGAAGTACGCCGTCCTGCGCGACGCGCTGGCCCAGGCAGGAAGGCTGCCGCGTTGACCGTCGAGCAGACCCTGCGGGTCACCTCCATCCGCAGCCAGAACCCCTGGGGCTTCGGCGGCTGCATCTTCTCCGCCAAGCCCATCGACGACCAGGGTCGGGTGCAGGATGCCAACGGCTACTTCGTCGTCAAGGCCTCTGGTTTGGCGTTGGGCGGGTCTCGGGTCGAGCCCGGGCAATGGTGGAAGGTGGCTGGCGAGCCTTCCAAGCGCCTCTTGGAGGTCAACGGCTACCAGGTGGCCGAAACCCAGATTGACGCCTCCAGCGCGGTTCTGCTGCGCCCCTCCGGCGAGCACATCGTCGCCTTCATGGCCGAAAGTCCGGCCTTCGAGGGCATTGGTCAGGTCAAGGCGCGCAAGCTCTGGGAGGCCTTCGGCGAGGACCTCTACGCCCACCTGGACGCCGGCAACGTCACGGAGCTGGCCACCGTCCTGACGCCCGACAGCGCCGCACAGGTCGTGGCAGCCTGGGCGGAGCACGGCGACAGCCGCACTCTGCAGTGGCTGCAGGCCCAGGGCTTCGACCTCGCGCTCGGTCGCAAGGTGCTGCAGTTCTTCGGCGCCGAGACCGCCCAGAAGCTGGAGGATGACCCGTACCGGCTGCTCAGCTTCTGCGCCACGTGGCGCCAGACGGATGCCCTGGCCCGAACCCACTTCGGAGTGGCCGTGGACGACCCTCGCCGCCTCCAGGGCGCCATCGAGGAGGCCTGCTACCGCGTCTTCGCCGCCGGGCACACTTCGGTGCTCTCGTCCAAGCTCATGGACGTGCTGCAGGGCTTGCTGGGCGCGCAGACCAAGGCCTTCCGGTGGCGCAGCCTCATCCCGACCGCGCTGTCGCAGGGCTTGTCCAACGGCAGTTTCGTGGTCGGGCACCATGGCGTACAGCCTCTGGGGGCCATGGTGATGGAACGGGAGGTCGCGCAGGCCGTTGCGTACCGCTTGAGAGCCACGGTGCCGGCGCTACTGCCCACGGACGACGTCGATGAGCTGCTGCTGGCCTACGAGAAGGCGGAGGGCATCGAGCTCAACCCGCAGCAGTGGGAAGCAGTCCAACTGGCCGCGGCCAAGCCCTTCGTCCTCATCACCGGCGGCGCCGGCGTCGGCAAGACAACGGTGCTCAAGGCGCTCTACGACGTATACGACCACGCCAGCATCGCCGTCACGCAGCTGGCCTTGGCTGGGCGTGCCGCAAAGCGCATGCATGAAGCCACCGGTCGCCCCGCATCGACCATCGCCAACTTCCTGCGCAGCTGGAAGGAAGGCAGCTTCGACGAGCGCAGCGTGGTCGTCATCGACGAAGCCAGCATGGTCGACATCATCACGATGAGCCGGCTGTGCGAGATGCTCGGGCCGGCGCCGCGCTTGGTGCTCGTGGGCGACCCTGCGCAGCTCATGCCGGTCGGGCCTGGCCTGGTGCTCCATGCCCTCACGCAGGTGCCGCAAGTGCCCGTGGCGCAGCTCACCGTGGTCAAGCGCTACGGCGGTGCCATCGCGGCTGCCGCAGCTTCTATCCGCGAAGGACGCTGGCCGGAACTCCCGTCTGACCCTGAGGCGGCAATCGGATTCATCCCGTGCCCAATCCATCCTTCGGCCTCGGCAGAAGCTTCTATCCCCGAGACCGTCTTGCACCTGTACAGGCAGGACCCGGCGAACACCCAGGTGCTCTGCGCCCGACGCAACGGTGCTGACGGCACCAAAGGCCTCAACGCGCTGTGCCAGTCGGTGCTCACGGCCGATGCCAAGGCCGTGCAGGTCTGGGACGAGCGGCATGACGCCTACGCTCGCGTCGGCTTCCACCTCGGCGACCCGGTGCTGTGCACGCGCAACCTCTGGGACCGCGGCCTTCAGAACGGCTCGCTCGGCGTGGTGGTACAGGTCGACGACGAGCCTCGCATGCTCACCAACGAGGACGGCGAGGAGACGGGCCTGGCGCTCGCCTGGGTGGACTGGGATGACGGCGTGCGCCGGCCCATCGTCGAAGAGATGCTCGATGACCTCGAACTTGGCTACGCCATCACCGTCCACAAGGCGCAGGGCTCGCAGTGGCCTCGCGTCATCGTGCCGCTGACGGGCCATCGACTGCTGGACCGGACGCTGGTCTACACCGCGGTTACCAGGGCGCAGCGCCAAGTACTACTTGTTGGCGACGAGGCTGCAGCAAAGGTAGCCGTGCAGGGGCTGCCCCGGGCTAGTAGTCGGCAAATAGCGCTGGATTTGCACGTCGCGGGCATGTTGCGCTGACAAGCGGCTCAGCAAGAAAAGGCGCCCCCGGGGAGTCGGGGGCGCGGAATGAGGGTGACGTGAACCTAGTTAGAGCTGTTCGTTGTCCGGTCCACCCTTGCTGTACCCGGCAAGTTCGGCCTGTCCTTGAGCGTCGCCAAGTGCGGCGCTCTTTCGTTCGGGCCTAAGCGTATTGTCAGGTTCCCAATGAGCGAAGCAGGTAGTCCCAAGTTCGGAGTTCCAGGCGCCCCCAAGGCGACGCGCCTGATCATGCTTGGATCCGGCGAGCTTGGCCGTGAAGTTGTCATTGAGGCCCAGCGGCTTGGCTGTGAAGTTCTGGCAGTTGATCGTTACGAGGGTGCCCCAGCCCACCGCATTGCAGACCGCCACGCTGTGATCGACATGACAGACGCTGCTCAGCTCCACGAGCTGCTTGAAGCTGAATCTGCGCTGCCGTGCGAGCGGATCATCGTCGTCCCGGAGATTGAGGCCATCGCCACCGCTGAACTCAAGGCGCACGAGAGCGACACCTTGACGGTCGTGCCAACTCCGCTGGCAGTTGAGTTGACAATGGATAGGGAGGGGATCAGGCGCCTTGCAGCTGAGGAGCTCGGCCTTCCCACTTCGCCTTACCGCTTCTGCGAAACGCTCGAAGAGCTCGAATCTGCAGTGGCTGAGATTGGAGTGCCCTGCGTCGTGAAGCCAGTTATGTCCTCGTCGGGGAAGGGCCAGTCGGTTATTCGCGAGGCAGACGGTGCCTCCACGGCTTGGCAATACGCGCAGGAGGCGGGCCGTGTTGGACTCGGCAAGGTGATCTGCGAGGGCTTTGTTGACTTCGACTACGAGATCACCCTCCTGACCGTTCGCCATACAGCCGGCACCTCGTTCTGCGCTCCGATTGGTCACGTTCAAGTTGATGGCGATTACCGCGAGAGCTGGCAGCCGCAGCCGATGTCTGACCTAGCCCTCGCTGCCGCGAAAGAGACAGCCGAGAAGATCACAGCAGCCCTGGGCGGCAGAGGCCTGTTTGGAGTTGAGCTGTTCATTAAGGGCGACGAGGTCCTGTTCAGTGAGGTCTCGCCACGTCCTCACGACACCGGCATGGTCACGATGGCAACGCAGCAGCTTTCAGAGTTTGCGCTTCACGCCCGGGCAATACTGGGCCTTCCAGTACCTGAGGGTGAAGTTCCACTGCGTTCGCCAGGAGCAAGTGCTGTTGTGCTCTCTGAATCGGACCTTGATGATCCTGTGGTTAGTGGAGTCGCTGAGGCGATGTCGTCCAGTCCCGGCCTTGACGTGCGCGTGTTTGGGAAGCCAGACGCCCGCCCTGGTCGCCGTATGGCAGTGGTGATTGCTGAAGCTGAAGATGTTGAGACAGCCCGCCAGCGTGCCCGCGATGCAGCAGCGTTGATCAGCGTCAGCTAGTTCGCTACGCCGACACGGAAGATCCCGGTCATCGTCGCCATGACGACGTCCCGGTTCTCGCCTGCAAGCGGGAACATCACCGACTGGGCAACGACTGGCATTGTCGCCCGCGCCTTCTCATCGCCGGTCTCGAGATCAAGCACCACCATGTCTTCGCCAGCAAGCGCGTTAGCTAGCCGAGGTTCAAGGTGTGGGGTTCTGATTCCGGACCTGCGCAACGGCTCAGAGAGACCCCAGTTGAGAAGGCGGGACACGATCGGGTTAGCCATCGGCCACGGCGCGCGGTGGTCACAAGCAACGAGCTCGCCGGTGTCAGCGAACCTCATCAGGTGAGGGGCAGTGTGGAGAGGTTTGCGCCACTTCTCAACAGGTGTCGCTGCTGGATCCTCTGGAATGTCAAAGGCTGTGATCCAACCGTTCGCGGAGTCGTAGCCGATTGCGATCATCCGATCCGGGTCGATTAGAGGCGGGTTCGTGATTGCGCCGCGGCGGGCACCGCAGATAACGACCTCGGTCGCAGCGGATGAGTCCTCTAGGCCGACAGAGTGGAGTCGCACAGGTGCCTCGTCGAGGGCAGAGCCACGCATGCTGACTCTGAACCTGTGGCGACCTTGGTCAAGGAACCACATTCGCCCAGCGCTAATCACCGGGTCCCAAGCGTGGCCTTGGCCCGGGTGGTGGCGGTAGCGATGGAGCCAGCCGTCATCAGCGACTAGTTCCGTGCCCGTCCAATGGACGCGCATGGCGTGGTCAACGCCAGCTGCGTAGACGGTGTTGCCCTTCGCGCTGAGCCGTGCGATCACTGTCTCGCGGAACTGGAGGGTTGGGCAGCGGTCCTCAAGAGTCGCCGGGTCAATTGCGTGGAGAGTTGCCGGGCCGACGAGGTCGCGGTCAATGTCCTTGAGGACAATCGTGCCATCGTCGAGGACGACAAATGAGTTATGCGGCCGACCTGTTGGAAGCTTGCGTGCGGCCTCGGCCGCAGCGGCCTCGCCTGCGGCGGCAGCGGTGGCGGCGGGCGGTGCCGCGGCGACGCCCGTGCAGATCGGAAGAGCGTCGTGTAGGGAAAG
>CALJKH010000196.1 GCA_937973575.1 uncultured Solirubrobacterales bacterium
GATGGTGAAGACGTCTGGGGCACGACCGGGGTCTCGCCCAACGTGATTGAGGCGTCATGGGACGCTCTCGTTGACTCCCTTGAGTTTGGGATGCAACCCGTGCTCAGCAAGCGGGATGGACAGTCCTGAGATGACTGCCGATGAGCCAGTCATCGGCCTCGCTCGACCCGTCTTGGGGGTTGAGGAGGAGGATGCGGTTCTCGAAGTGCTTCGGAGTGGACAGCTCAGCCTTGGCCCGAAGACGGTTGAGTTCGAAAATGAGTTCGCAAAGCTGCTTGGTGTTCCACACGCCGTTGCTGTTTCCTCAGGGACGGCCGGCCTTCATCTTGCGCTCAATGCGATCGGAGTAGGACCGGGTGATGAGGTCATCACCAGCCCATTCTCGTTCGTAGCATCGGTTAACGCGATCCTCTATACCGGTGCCAAGCCGGTGTTCGTGGATGTTGATCCCGTCAGCTTGACTGTGGATCCAGATCAACTCGCTTCAGCTATTACCCAGAGAACCGCGGCGCTCTTGCCAGTGGACATCTTTGGGATGCCGTCCCGTGTTGATCTACTTGAAGCTCATGGGCTACCGATCGTCCAAGACTCGTGCGAAGCGTTGGGTGCCGTCGATCTCGAAGGGGTTCCAGTTGGCGGCAGAGGCCACCCTGCGACTTTTGGCTTCTATGCCAACAAGCAGATGACGACAGGCGAGGGTGGAATGGTTGCCTGCGGTTCAGAGGAGATCGCAGCGCGGATCTC
The DNA here is from genome assembly GCA_937973575.1 of uncultured Solirubrobacterales bacterium. Lineage (GTDB taxonomy): Bacteria > Actinomycetota > Thermoleophilia > Solirubrobacterales > Solirubrobacteraceae > WLNJ01. The sequence goes on from CALJKH010000196.1 coordinate 745, forward strand.
GAGCGAGCGCAACCAAGGGCGTGCGCCCGACATGGGCTGGCTGGACCATGATCGCCTTGGGTGGAACTATCGAATTAGCGAGATCCAGGCTGCGATTGGTGTTGTTCAGCTCACCCGTCTCTCCGGGATGCTGAAGGCTCGCAGTGACGTTGCCGCTAGCTACACGGAGCGTCTTGCGGGGCTCGCGGGACTGGGTCTGCCATCAGCATCATGGGATGGCGGTACACGCGGTTGGTTTGTCTATGTCGTGGATATGCCGGATGGCGTTGATCGAGACCGAGTCATTGAGCACCTTCGATCAAAGGGCGTTGATTGCAAGCCCTACCTTCCAGCACTCCACCTGATGCCACATGTGGCTGCTGCCACGGGAGCTAAGCCAGGCGAGTTCCCGGTGACTGAGAGGGCAGGGGCACGGGGTGTAGCGCTGCCATTTCACCCTCAGCTGAGCGAAGCTGAGATTGAGCGAGTGGTAAGCGTGTTGGCAGAAGCAATTGGGCAGCCTGACCCCGCTTAGACTGCGTCTGTGTCCAGATTCCGCGAACCACAGGACCCGCTGTTCGTCGAGATGAACAGCTCCGCCGGCTTTGACTGGCGGCTAGCTCCGTACGACATTGCCCTTTCGAGGGCCCATGTGCGGATGCTTGCAGCGAAGGGAATTCTGTCTGGCGAGGACCGAGAGCAGATCATCGGAGCGCTCGACCAAGTCGAAGGTGAGCTAGAGGACGGAACGTTTGAGTTTCTCCAAAGCGATGAGGACATCCACATGGCTATTGAGCGGCGCGTCACCGCGCTGATTGGGGACAGTGGTGCACGCATCCATACAGCCCGGTCTCGTAATGACCAGGTGGCTACAGGGCTGGCGCTTTGGATCCGGGCCCATGCCCGAGCTGCAGCAGACGCTGCTAGGGACCTCGAGGCAGTACTCCTAGCAGTAGCTGAGAGGCACCTAGACTGGGCTCTGCCGGGATACACGCATCTTCAGCGGGCCCAACCGGTCTACCTCTCTCATCACGCCTTAGCGTGGTTCTGGATGATCCACAGGGATCGGCGGCGTTTCCTTGCGGTGGAGGCCGAGGCAAAACGATTCATGCCGCTGGGAGCTGGTGCGCTCGCCGGCGTCAACTTCGACACCGATCGTCGGATGGTCGCTGCCGAGCTCGGCTTTGACGGCGTTGCACTCAATTCGATTGATGCCGTCGCAGATCGCGATTTGGCTTTGGAGCTCCTTTCAGCACACGCGATTTGTGCAACCCACCTTTCGCGGATAGGCAGCGAGCTTGTGATCTGGAGCAGCCAAGAGTTCGGCTTCGTAACGATGTCTGATGCGTGGTCTTCTGGGTCGTCAATCATGCCCCAGAAGAAGAACCCAGACGCCGCTGAGCTGCTGAGAGCGAAGGCTCCGAGGGTTGTTGGCCATTTGGCCGCATTGCATGGGGTTCTTCATGCCCTTCCGCTGACCTACAACAAGGATCTTCAAGAAGATAAGGAGCACCTGTTCGACTCGGCGACCACCGTTGAGCTTTCCCTCGCAGCGACGGCTGGAATGCTGGCGACATGTGCCTTCAATCAAGAAGCGATGGCTACCGCTGCCGCCGATGATCTCGTCGCGGCCACCGACCTCGCCGACCTGCTGGTCGGTAAGGGGATGCCGTTCCGAGACGCTCACGGTGTCGTGGCTGGACTTGTTCGTCTCGCCGTCGATAGTGGCCGTGGGCTTGGCGACCTTACTCCCGAGGAAGTAACGGAGGCGTCGGCGCTCCTTCTTCCAGAGTATTCGGCGCTCTTGGCGCCAGGGCAAACGCTGGAGTCGAAAAGGTCAGAGGGCGGAACTGCCCTCGAGCGTGTGCGTGAGCAACTTGGTCGGGCTCACGCCAGCCACTCGGCTACTGCTTAGGCCCTAGCCAGTCGGGCCAGAGCCGCCTTCGGCACCAGTACCGCCACTACCAGCGCCGCCGCCACCCCCACCAGCAGTGGAGCCGGAACTGCCGCCGCCCGAGCCACCACCACCGCTGGAGCCACCGCCGGAGCCACCGCTGCCGCCGCCGGAGCCACCGCCGCCTCCGCCGGCACCGGATGTGTTCCCACTGCCGCCGCCACCGCCAGTACCGCCGCCTCCAGTTCCACCAGAGTAGGAGGGGTAGGTTTGGTTTCCATCGGACGAGCCCCCATCTGTGGGGACCTGATTGGCAGGCACGCCTGACGCTTTGGCGCTGGCCCTCGTCTGAAGGATTGTTTGCGCCGATGTAATGAAGTTGTGCCAAATCTCGGCAGGGAATGTGCCACCAGCAACAGGACCTCCGCTGTAGTCAGTGGCCATCGACTTCACCTTGTCGGGGTAACCCACCCAGACAGCAACCGTGTACTTCTCGTTCCAGCCAACGAACCAAGCATCGCCGTAGTTCTCAGTAGTGCCGGTCTTTCCAGCTGCGAATCCGCCAGATGCTGCCGCCTTGCCGGTTCCGCTTGAGACGACGCTTTGCAGAACAGAGCTGACAGTGTCTGCAACTCCTGAGGACATGACACGAGTCTCACTGCGGCTGTTCTTTACGAGCAGCTTGCCGGACTGGGTCTTGATGGATTCGATTCCAACTGGACCACCGTCGGTGCCGCCAAGACCGTTGGCGCTGTCCACGCGTAGACCACGAGTGGCGAACGTCTCGTAAGCGTGAGCCATATCCAGCGGGCTAACGCCCTCCTTAAGTCCTCCGAGGGTCACGGCGTAGTTTGTGGAAATCGGTGACCTAACTCCCATTCGGTTCGCCATCTTTGCGATCCGGGTTGTCCCGACCTTGATGCCCAACTCGGCATAGACCGAGTTGTCAGAGGTCACCATCGCGTCGGCAAGGCTGCGACTTCCGGCGTAGGAGTTCTCGTAGTTGTTAACGATGAAGAACTCCTTGCCCCCCGTGTGAGGGACTGTGAAGATCTTCCTCCTGGACTCCCAGACGGAGTTGACCGAGATCCCCTTCTGGAGCGCCACAGCCAGGGTGAAGGGCTTAAACGATGAGCCGGGCTGACGGTGGCCTTGAGTGGCCAGGTTGAAGGGGTGCGTCTTGAAGTTCGGGCCGCCAACCATGGCACGCACTGCGCCGCTCTTGTTATCGATTGCGACAAGCGAGGCTGTCGGGCCTCCGCTATCTGGAGGAAGCATTGAATAGACAGCGTTCTCGGCAGCCTTCTGGAGATCCAAGTCGAGTGTGGTTTTGATTCGAAGCCCACCGGTGTAGGTCTTTGTCGACCCGAGCTTCGCGACGAGAAGGTTCTTAGCCCAACTTGTGAAGTAGGGCGCCTTGCTGTCCTCAGTAGGCGGAGTGATGTCGTACTGATCGGGAACTGTGCGCATTCGGTCGCGCTGGTATTCATCTTCGGTGATGAAGCCTTGATTTCGCATTAGCGATAGGACGATGTTGCGGCGCTGCGTGGCAGCTACGGGGTGCGCGATCGGGTCGAAGCCAATCGGTGAGGCAATGATTCCAGCGACCATTGCTGCTTCAGCGGTATCTAGGTCAGCAGCGCAATAAGGATCGGCGGCTGACTCGCCGCAGCCTGGGTGGGCCTTCCCGAAGTAGACACGGGCCGCTGACTCGACCCCGTAGGCGCCCTCACCGAAGTAGATCGTGTTCAGGTACTCGCTAAGGATCTTGTCCTTGGACCATTTCCTATTGAGGTGGTAAGCGAGCGCTGCTTCTTTGATCTTCTGAAACACGGTCCTCTGGTTGGCTGCCGAGAGAGCGTTCTTAACGAATTGCTGTGAGATCGTTGACGCTCCCTGAACAGGAGCTCCGGTGATTAGGTCGGACCAGAGGGCGCGACCCATTCCCCTTAGGTCGATTCCGGTGTTTTCGTAGAAGCGACGGTCCTCTACTGAAATAACAGCGTGCTTGATCGAGGGTGCGATCTGATCGGAGGGGGCGAGATAACGATTTTTCGGTCCGGTCAGTACGCCGAGCTGCTTCCCATTGGTGTCATAAAGGATTGAGTTGGCCGAGTGCCGATATTCCTGTCGGTTCTCTAATCCCGGCAGGTCTGCGGAGACGCCGGTGAGAGCTCCGAAGGCCAAGGAGATGAAGGCGATCACACCAAGACCGAAGAGAACTAGGGCAAGTCTCCACTTATGGACAACAGGTGGCCGCTTCAGTCGCCGGCGCTGTCGCCGCTCAAGCGAATCGGGAGTGGGGTGGTCCGGGAGATCGCTCATCGTGGTCCGAATCTGCCCTGCCGCAGTGGTTCAACCGGCGTGGCGGCGGACAATCCGGGTCACCCGAGTCTAGCATTGGGCTTTATGTCGCCCGCCGATCCACTTCAGCACCATCTCCCGCCTGCGGGGACGATCGGTGATTCAGCAGCAGAGGCTGCATGGCTTGAACGGAACGTCGTTGAGTCGCTTCCAGTCGGTGGGCTGGAGAAGAGGCTCACGAAGGCTCGAGACTCCGGCACCGCGCTCCGGATCAAGCTGGGTATCGATCCAACGGCTCCAGATATTCACCTCGGTTTCACTGTCGTCCTTGGCAAGCTGCGTGAATTTCAGGAACTGGGCCATACCGTCGTTTTGATCATTGGCGACTGGACGGCTCGGGTCGGCGACCCGAGTGGGCGTTCCGCGACTCGCCCGGTCCTCGCCCCAGAGCAGATTGAGGAAAACGCCAAGACCTTTGCGGAGCAGGCACTCAAGGTTCTAAGAGAGGATCGACTCGAGATCCGACGGAACGGCGAGTGGTTGGACATGCCGCTCGACGAGCTCTTCGGAATTCTCAGGACCGTGACCGTCGCTCAAGTTACGGAGCGCGACGACATCTCTAAACGGTTAGCGGAGGGGAGCCCAGTCAGCGTTCTCGAACTGCTGTACCCGATCCTTCAGGCCTGGGACTCGGTTGCCGTCAAGAGCGATGTTGAGCTTGGTGGAACAGACCAGCACTTCAATCTGCTCCTCGGCCGTGATGTGCAGCGCGCCTTTGGCCAGCCGGAGCAGATCGCGCTTGAGCTTCCGATTCTCGTTGGTACCGATGGAACTCGCAAGATGTCGAAGAGCTTGGGTAACTACATCGGAGTGACTGAG
>CALJKH010000197.1 GCA_937973575.1 uncultured Solirubrobacterales bacterium
CCCACTTGATGTCGAAATGGGGTGATGTTCGCCACCCCTCACCACCGATCACCTCTGCTGCCTCTGGCGCTCGCGGCGCAGTGCCATCAACCCCAATCTGCCGGCTTACGCGACGAGAGTTGCCGGCTGCGTCAGTCGCTGTTACCCCCCAATCGGCTAGCCCCTCGGTTGTCAGCGGCAGCTGAGCCGAGCGGTCCGCACACGGCCGGGCTCGAGCGAAATCGCACGCCTGGGGCTGCACTGAGACAGGGGTACCTCCACGGTCGTAGGCGATTGAGGAGGCCCCAGATGCGTCTGAGACGGCCACCGCCAGAGTGGCTCCCGGCTTGACCCAGGTGGCGGCCAAGGCTGTTCCGGAGAGGGAAATTTGAGGAGCGTCTGGGTCGTCAATCGTGACCCGCATGTACCACGCGGATGCGAGTGCGTTGGGGCGCGTCGTACCGTCCCCGCCTTTGCACTGGCTCGGCCCAAGGCACCTGATTCCAAAGCGCAGCCAAGACGCGCCACCGACTGAACGCGCGATCGGCTTCTCTCCAGATGTCCAACGGCGAGCGCAAGCGCCAGCAGAAGGACCGCAGCCGAAGACACGTCCCACCGAGGAATCAAGCCCCGCCGACCAGCCCGCGGCGGAAGTCCAATATTCGCCTGCCCAGTCGACTCCCACGATGGCGGTCCCCGGAGCCGCGTCGAATCGCCACCCGGAGCCGTCACCTCGAGATGCCGACGTTGTCAGCGTCGTGCTTCTCGTCAGTAACCCGTCGGTTACACCAAGAGCTGGGCAGTGCTGCCTGGCAACGAACACAGGGCTTGAAGATGAATCACTGACCCATGACCGGTTCACCCCGGAGGCCGCATCGCAGGCTGACACAGTGAACGTGCGAGCAGCAGCGCCATGAGCCAGGGCCAGCGAGCTGACCGCGGCGACGATTGTTACTAGGGGTGTTACACGGGCGTTGTTCATCTGACTTACTCCGATCAAGGTCCGAATTCAGGGGTTGACGCTGCCTTAGAAGCTCGTGGCTGGCCAGAAGGCTTTGGCGAACTAGCGCTCGCATCAGGTGCTGACGCGGCCGAGGCGCCGGGATCAAACTCAGCCGCCGGCGCTTCGCTTGCGGCCACAGTGGTTGGGCTCGGCGAATAGCCAACTTTCCGAGTGGAGGGTGCCTCGTCAGCAGCGCTCGGCGGTGGCGTCTCAGCGTCGATGCTCGCCGCGTTGTTACGAGGCACAGAGGTCGTCTGACTCGCCCTCTCCACATGCGCGGCCGGCAATGCACTGTGAGCTGCGACAACACCCCCTCCAGCTATTGCTGCTGCCGAGGCAGCGACGGCGGCCACCTTGCCCGCAGAGACAGCCTCGGCTGCGTACTGAGCTTTGATAACCCCACTTGTTGCACGGTCGCTGATTGACACAGCAGTGGACTTGAAGGCTCTTCCTAACTTCAGAGGCATCGCTAGGAGCACCGGAAAAACGAGAGCTGCAAAGCCTGCTGTTCGCCTCTCAGCAACCACCTCAGCCCGGCACGCAGAACAGCGGGCAAGATGCCGCCGGTGATCTGCCTTCAGTGCTTTCGCTCCGTTCTGACGAACCTCAACGCAGGTGATGCCCGAATCAATCTCACTGACGCGAGCTCGGAAAGCTTTAGCCCCTTCGTTAATTAGGCGGTTGACCTTTGTGTAGGTCCACCCCTTCTCCGACGCAATGTCCTTGTAGCTAAGCCCTTCAGCCTGAAGGAGCAGCGCCTCCGCTTCGCCTGGCTTGATCCGCGAGAGAGCCTCAGTTGCAACATTAAGTCGATCCATCAGACCAGCGGACTCAGCAGTGTCGCGAACGTCGGGAAGCACCGAGAGCGTTTCAGGATCAGCTCCCGAAGTCCTCATCCGGTCCGCTCTAACCGCAAATGCCTCGTGCTTCACAACCGTTCGCAGCCAGGCCGCAGCTGTCGCACTTTCAAGACTTTCCGCCCTGCGAAGAAGAATCTCTAGTCCGCGCTGCACAGCCTCGTCGGCGTCATCAGCGTTAATGCTGAAGCGCCGTGCGATGAACTTGAGTGACGCCATCTCCGCCGCAGCCAACTCCCCTGGCTCAACGCCCCTCCCGTGGGCAACTGGACCACTTACGCGTCGCTCGCGAACCCGCAGCTCGGTCCTCCCCTTCAACTGTTCACCTGATTCACGCATCTTCAATTCCTCCCACTCACAGGTAGGGACAAGCGACTTCTTATTCGCCCCCTTGTGAGGAGGACTAGAGGTGACAAAAGTCCGCTATTTGCGGAACTTCATCCTTGTTATCGATTGAGGCTCAGTGCGGCAACTACCTGAGTCTCATGTGCTTACACGGCTACTAACACCGCAAAGCAGAAAAAGATTCGCTGAATTAACGCTGCTAGCTAAACAGCTAGTTCTGAAGCAGCCTTAGGCTCAATCGGCAGTTTGTAGCCGTTGGCCCTGGCCCGCTCGGCACCTGCTCGGATTTCCTTGTCGAGTTGGTAGAGGTAGTCCTCAAAGTCAATCTGCATGGTGTGGCGCTTGCTCTTCACGTAGCGCTTGTCCATGGCCTCGCGCTCCTCACGGATCTCGGCCGCAACCTCTGTGTTGGATGGCAGCGCGTACTCGCCGCGAAGGTAACTAGCTACCCAGCGGCCCTGGGCTTCCGACAGCGGCATAACAGCGCCGAGTGGCTGCAGGAGGCCAATGAAGAACACGTTGTCCACATCAGGCTTGAAGACACGGCGGTAAAGCGGCAGCTCGTTGTCCGGGGCTGAGATGAAGTCTTCGTCAAAGAACGGGAACGTGACCTTGTAGCCCGTGCAATAGACGATTAGGTCGGCCTCAACCTCGGTGCCGTCCTCAAAGAGAACCTTGTTGCCCTTGAGCTCTTGGATGTTGGGCTTGGCCTCAACCGACCCGTGGGTGATGCGGGACAGGATGTGGTCCGAGATCGTCGGGTGCGCGTCGCCAATCTTGTGGTCGGGCTTGGGCAGGCCGTAATCCTCAACCTTTCCGATTTGGGTGCGCATGATCGTCTGGAAGAGCTTTTGGCGGATTCGGTAGGGAACGCGCGGATCGTTCTTGAGCACCTGGTCAAGCGGCCGGCCGAAGATGTACTTGGGAATGATGTGCGCCCCACGACGCGCTGAGAGGTAGACCTTGTCTGCGACATAGGAGCCCTCAACTGCGATGTCCATCGCGCTGTTGCCCATCCCGACCACAACAACCTTCTTACCGCGCAGGATGTCGGAGTTAGATCGGAAGAGCGTCGTGTAGGGAAAGAGTGTCTTCGC
>CALJKH010000198.1 GCA_937973575.1 uncultured Solirubrobacterales bacterium
GTCAAGGCCTTTAAGGCCGTCTGTCTGAGTCTCGTCAGCCGTGACGCCGTCTGGAGCTGGCCCAAGTGCCGATACGGAAGAGGTGAGAACTGCCTTCTCAACCCCTGCTTTGAGAGCTTCACCGAGAACAACGCGCGTGCCTTCAACATTGACTCGGAAGTAATCCTCACGCGTCGCACGGAGTGAGGTGACTCCGGCCACATGGAAGACGGTCGTGACTCCCTTCATCGCCCGCTTGATTGCCCTGCGGTCGTTTACATCAGCGATTACGCCTTCAACTGGCAGGCCTTCAAGTGGTTCTGACGGCGAGTCGGGGCGCAGCGTGACTCGGACTTCCTCGCCGCGCTCGAGGAGAGCCCGAACGAGATGGTGCCCAATAATCCCCGTTCCTCCAGTTACTAAAGTGATTCCCATCCAAAGGAGCGTAGCGCGGCTGGTACGCTCGGTGAACATGGCTGACCTCTGCGTCGTAACCGACAGCTGCCACTACATCCCGCAAGCTCTGCTTGACGAACACGGGATCTCCCAAGTTCCCCTCCATGTAGTCCTCCCGGACGGCACTGACCGGCTTGAGAACTCATACGGCGGTGACTACACGCCCTTCTACGACGTGATGGTCAACTCCACAGACCTTCCAAAGACTTCACAGCCATCAACTGGCGAGTTCCTTGAGGTATTCACCCCACTTCTTGACGGAGGCAAGGACATCCTCGGCGTGTTCATCTCCGGCGGCGTGTCGGGCACCTTTGCTGGGGCCCAGACGGCGCGTGAGACTCTTGGTGACCGCGGAGCAAAGATCACTCTTGTTGACTCAAACTCGTGCGCCGGGGGCGAAGCTCTCACCGTTCTTGCTGCCGCATCAGCAGCCCGGGCTGGAATGGCGCCTGATGCTGCAGCTGAGCACACCCGTGAGGCACGCGAGCACGCCCGCCTCTGGTTTGCAGTTGACACCCTCGAGTACTTCCACAAGGGCGGCCGCATTGGCTCAGCCCAAGCTTGGATTGGCGCAGCCTTGAGGATCAAGCCAATCCTTGGCTTCAGCGCCGGGGAGATTGAGCCAATCGAACGCGTCAGGACTTCAAAGCGTGTCCTTGAGCGCATGACCGAGTACCTCCACCAGCTCAAAGAGGACAACCAGGACGCATGGGTTGTCCAACATGCTTGCGACCCGGAGCGTGCCAACGAGCTTGCTGCCCGTGGTGAAGAGATCATGGGCTGCCCACCACTCTTGGTCAGTGAGATTGGGCCAGTGCTTGGCACTTACGCTGGCCCACGCATGCTCGGCGTAGCCGGCGTGCCCAGCCGCTACATCAACCTCTAGAAGCGGCTAGCCGCGACGGCGGCGACGGCGGCCAAAGACTGCGCCGCCAACTGCTGCGATACCGCCACCGATTACAAAGCCGGCGACTGCTGCAGCTTTAACTGCTTCTGGGTGCTCACGGAGGTGGCCGCGCCAATCGGCGAAGCGAGTGATCTCCCCGCGCAGGCCAACGATTGAGACCGCCAAGTTCTGGCGACCCTTCTCAATGTCAGCTCGGATTTCCTCGGGTGTGCGTGCAGGGCTCATGAGTTCTTCTTCGCCTTCTTAGCCAGCTTCTCCTGTGCCTTGGCAGCTGCCTTGTCGGCCTTTGCCTTCGCCTTCGCTGCCTTCGCTTGGGCCTTGTCAGCCTCCTTGCGAGTCTTGGTGGCGTCGCGCTGGGCTGCGTCGGCCTCAATCGACTCACGGTCAAGCGCAGGGCCGGTTGGGGCAGCGTTGCCCTCAGCTGTTGCAGCGACCGTGTCGCGGATCAGCTTGGCTTCGTCAATAGCCATCGTTGGAGTTGGGTCGGAGTTCTTGTTGATCCACTTGTAGGCGAGGAAGCCGGAGATGCCAGCTGCGATGAACAGCAGGACAGCTGTGAGGAAGAATCCTCCCCAGTAGTTGTCGCCGCTGAAGATCAGCTTCCAAAGCAGCCAGGCAAGAGCTTCAAGGATGAAGAGCAGGCCGACGATGGCGAAGATGCCAGCGGCTGCGGCAACAACAACGCCCTTGCCGAAGCGGGTGACCTTTGCTGAGACTTCAGCCTTTGCGAGTTCGATCTCTTCGCGAACAAGGCCAACGGCTTGGTCTGTGACCTTGCCGATTGCGGTTGCGAGGCCTGCTGCGTCCTTCTCCATCTCAGCCACGGAAGATCACCTTGATCGCCTTGGCGGCAATGAAGCCGGCTGCGAATGCACCGAGCACCTTGTATTCAGGGTTCGGGTCTACTGGGCCAGCTGCTGCGACTGGCTCCTCAACCTTGGGTGGCTCAACCTTCGGCGCGGCAGGCTTGGGCGCTGCGGCCTTTGGTGGCTCAACCTTGGGGGCTGCTGGCTTAGGCGCTTCAACCTTCGGAGGCTCAACCTTTGGTGGCTCAACAGGCTTGGGCGCTTCAACCTTCGGAGGCTCAACCTTTGGTGGCTCAACAGGCTTGGGTGCTTCAACCTTCGGTGGCTCAACCTTTGGCGGAGCTACAGGTGGCGGAGTAACAGGCTTAGGCGTAGGAGGCGTGATCGGCAGATCAGCCTTCGGAGGCTCAACCTTCGGCGGATCAACCTTTGGCGGTGCCACAGGAGGAGTAATTGGCTGGTCGGCCTTTGGCTGCACTGCCGCAGCAGGAGGCGGCGTTACAGGCTTCGGCGCGGCTGGCTTGGCGCCACCGGCGGCTGTGACAGGCGGAGCAACGATCGGAATGTCCGTCGTTGGCTGGTCGTCAGGGCCAAGCCCTTCGTCGCCCTTCTTCTTACGATTGAAGAGGCCCATTTGCTAGTTCTTCGGTGGTTCGAGGCCAGTTACTTGGCGCCAGATAACTTCGGCGGCCTTCTCAGCAACAAAGCTGACGGCAAACCCAACGCCGGCCAGCAGAGCGGCCCACATAAGCCTGTGGTGAAGCTGTTCAGAGTCGTTCATCTTGATTCGATTCAATCAGAGACAGCGGCCAACGGGAATTAGTGCGCGGGCGTGCCCAAGCCGCCACACACTGTCTCCACGATGAACTTGGAGGCCTTCTCGAAATCTTCTGGCTCTGCAGGCATAAGGTCGAAGATCCAGCCAGTCAGAACCTGCTCGGTCGCACCGTAGAAGGCAAGGGCCGCGTAGTCGGGCGCGATCTCGTCGCGGAACTCGCCTGCAGCCTGTCCCCTGCGCACGATCTCGGCGATCAGGTCGTAGGCCTCACGGATTTCCTCAAGGTGGGTTTGGCCGAATGAGTTCACTGCGCGGGTCACCTCAACGATGATCACTCGCATCAGGTCCGGGTCATAGCGGTATGAGTCGACGATGAAGTGGGCTACCTGGCTTAGCTTCTCGCGGGCTGACGCATCACCATCGGCCACATTGGCAATCGCCTCAACGAGAAGTTCCCAGCGCTCGCTGAAGAGCTCGTCGAGGATTGCTTCCTTGCTGTCGAAGTAGTGGTAGACGAGGCCGTGGGCTACGCCGGCTTCGTCGGCGATGTCACTAATTCGCCCGTTGTTGAAGCCTTGACGCGCAAAGACGTGGATTGACGCGTCAAGAATCTTGCGCCGCTTCTCGGCTGCTGCGTCTGCGCGCGTACTCACTGTTCCAATCCCCGCATTGGGTCCAAGTTTGCCTGATCCCGCCGAAGTGCGGCTACTGGGAGTGCCTTTCGTGCGTCATGGCGCGCAGCGGGATCAAGGTCGGTCAGCGCAAACCCCTTACCGGGCGGGCATTCCACCAGCACCTCGCCCCATGGGCCAACGATCATGCTGCGCCCACCAGCGGGCCTGTCAGCGCCATCACGCCCGTCCTGGTTGGCAGCGACGACATGGACGCCGTTCTCAATAGCTCGGGCACGGAGCAGCACTTCCCAGTGGGCGTCAGTCGTTGTCTTGGTGAAAGCTGCGGGTAGCACCATCACCTCAGCGCCATGGTCGGCCAGGTTTTGGAATAGGTCTGGGAAGCGAAGGTCGAAGCAGATAGCCATGCCGGCGACGGTGCCATCAGCCAGCGTTGAAAGGACTGGGCGATTGCCAGCCCTGAACGCGTCGGACTCCCGGTAGACGCGGCCGCCAACATCGGCGTCGAACAGGTGGATCTTGCGGTAGACAGCTTTGCGCCTGCCATCAGGCCCAAAGTGGACTGAAGTGTTAGCCAGCCGCTCTGAGTTTGGAAGCACTTCTGCGAAGGAGCCCGCGATTAGGTCAATCGCGAGCTCCTGAGCAAGATTGGCTGCCAGCAGCATTGACGGCCCCTCGAGCGGCTCCGCCAAAGTCCGCGTTTCCTCGTCACTGCTTAGGACTGGCCACTTCTCAGGCATCACGACCAACTTTGCCCCGGCGGCAGCAGCAGCACGGACCTGTTCCTCCGCTGCAGTGCGGTTGGCGAACAAGTCACCACCAGAGTTGAGCTGAATTACGGCGGCCTTCACCCTGTGAGCGTAACCCTGCTGGTGGGCGTCCCCAAGCCCTGAGGCTGGTGCCCGGTCTAGGCTTACGCCAATGCCGCAGAAGCTCAAGCTGTTTGACCACGGCGTCATGCGCAAGCACTGGCGCTATGTGGGCGTTTACGGCGAAGAAATGATGATCTGCGCCGCTGTTGTCCA
>CALJKH010000199.1 GCA_937973575.1 uncultured Solirubrobacterales bacterium
GGAGCCTTGATGGCTGCTTTCGGGATTCTGGCTGCGCTGCGCTCGCGCGACAAGACCGGCGAGGGTCAGTTTGTTGACGTCTCGATGTTCGACGGCGCGCTGTCTTGGCTGGCGATGCCAGCAGCTCAGGGAATGCTTGAGGGAGCATCACCAAAGCGGGGCGACGTTGCGCTTGCGGGCTCGCTGATGTGTTACCGGCCTTACGCGTGCTCAGACGGCCACGTCGCACTCGGTGCGCTCGAGGGGAAGTTCTGGAAGGCCTTCTGCACTGGGATTGACCGCGAGGACCTGATTGACCAGCAGTTCCAGCCGCTTGGGTCCGACGTCCACAACGAAGTGGTTGAGATCTTCAAGTCCCGCACGCGTGACGAGTGGGAAGAGTTCGCAAGCCAACACGACTGCTGCCTGACGCCAGTCTTGAGGCTTGACGAAGCTCTCGAATCCGAACTCGTCAAGGCCCGCCAGATGATCGCCACTCTCACGCAGCCAGGTGCCGAAAAGCCCATCAGGCTGCTTGGCGCACCAGTCAAGTTCAGCGGCACTCCAGCTGACACTGACCGCCTGCCAGGTCCAGGCCTTGGCGAGCACACTGATGAGGTACTCGCATCACTTGGTTATGACGACGCGAAGATCGCGGCGATCAAGGAATCAGGCGCTGCAGCTGGGCCGGCTGATGGCGCGACCGGCTCATTCCTCGGCTGACCTAGCCCCACCAAAATTCTCACGCGGTACTTAGGTAGTTCTTACTTACCCGTTCCATGATTGTCCTTGAGTGATTACCGGGGTCGGTAATGCAATCAGGAGGAAAGTGAATGGATACAGAGGGCAGCACACCAGAAGCAGAGACACAGGTTCAGGAATCAACCCCTGCTCCTGCCTCAACACCAGCACCCAAGCAGCACTTCTTTGACAGGTTCAGCAGGGGCGGGCTTGCCGCAATCGCAGCGACTGCCGGCCTCATTGTTGGCGTGGGAGGTAGCGCTGTCGTTGACGGCGGCCACGACGGCCACGACGGCTGGGGCCACCATCGCGGTGGGCAGTTCGGAATGCAAGGCGGTGGTTGGGGTCAACGTGACGGCGGCCCAGGCGAGGGTCGTGGTGGGCCACCGATCCCACCGGGCGCTTATGGCGGCCAAGCTGCGCCACAGGGCGGTGTAGCTCCGGGAGCGCAACAGCAGGCGCCGCCTACTCAGGCACCACAGGCCCAGCAGGGCAATAAGAAGAACGGTGCCTACATCGTTCCACCAGCAGCCGGAAGTACGTCTACTTACTGATTCAGATTTCGGTCCCGGGTTAGCTAGGCGCTGACCCGGGACTGATCTTCTGGGCCAAAAAAAGAGGCCGCACTTGGCGGCCCCTTCAATGACTTTGGCGTCGAGTTCTAGATCAACGGGTGCCGGTTGGGATTGGGTACCAGCTCGACCAGGTTCCAACCTTGTTCTCGACTCGAATCCACCGTGGGGTGAAGGTCTTGCCGTAGTTGAATTTCACAAGGCTTGAGTACTTGGAGATTCGCAGCGGCAGTGATGGTGTCGCTGTCAGGTGATCCGAGTCTACCGGCTTTGTTCGGCTGTCCCAGACCTGGAGTGTGAGCAGCTGGCAGGCTGGACGAACATCACCCACGGCTGCTCGGCTCCGGAGCCAGTAGCTGCCGTGCCCGTAGTACTTGAAGAACGCGAGCTTGACTACCGGGATTGCACATGGCTGGCGGACAGTCCAGCGTTTTGTCGTCGCAGGGCTGGTGTTTCCAGCCTGGTCTGTTTGGGTTACCAATAGGACGTGGTCGCCAACAGCAAGGCCGCTCAGTTGAACCGGGCTTGCGCAAACCGCATACGCAGCTCCGTCCAGCGAACACTTGAATGTGGCGTTGTCCTCACCGGTGAGGGTGACAGTCGCCGTGGCCCTAGGAACTGGCACCGTCGGAATGCCACTTACGCCCGGAGCAGCGGGTGCTTCGGTGTCATCAAGTCGTTCATAAGTCCACCTGCGCCATGTGATTTCGCTTCGGTTTCCGGCTGCATCTACTTGACGCACACCGAAGGCGTGCTCGCCATTGGTCCAAGCTCCAACGCCTAGCGGGCTGGTGCATGGTTCGAAGTCACCATCCTCAATCTTGCACTCGAATGTGGATCCAACATCTCCACTGAATGTGAACACTTGGCTGATCAGATGGGTTGGGCTATCCACCGCGTCCGAGGCGGACGGCGCGTCAGGCGCAGTCCTATCGGTCGTCCATGTTCGGGTTACTGCCGGGCTGGTGTTGCCGGCGCGGTCAACCTGCTTAACCCTCAAGCTGTTTGGGCCGTCTGTCGGGGTTATCTGCCAGCCATCAGCGCATTGTTGGTAGAGACCTTCGTCGTAGCTGCACTGGAAGGTGTTGCCCGTGTCACCACTAATGCCGAATGTGACGCTAATCGCGTTTGACGGGCTGGTGGGTGCGTCAGACACCGTCGGCGCTCCCGGAGCACCCGTATCAACCGTCCACTTGTAGACAGTCGGGTCACTTGTCCCCGAGCCAGAGTCCGTTTGCGTTGCCTTGAACGTGTGCTGGCCATCCTCAAGGTCGTTCAATGTCACTGACCCGCCGGAGCAGTCGACTGAGACTGCGTCAAGTGAGCAGTCCCAAGTGGCTCCACTTTGACCACCCAGCTCGAAGTAGGCCGAAGTGCTGTTCGTGTTCTTGTCCGGGCGATCAGTGAGCGCGGGCGGGGCAACGGCAGCAGCGCCGAGCGATGCGAGTGCGGCGCGGCTGAGAGAGTAGGCGAAGTGCAGAGTCACACTCTGGCCGGGTTGAATCGTGTTGTGGTGATCCGGATTGGCAGGGATCGCAAGGTTCATGTCCGCGTCCTCGTTAACCACTGTGCCTTGGTCAACGCTGTAGTTGGTTCCATCGTCGTTGAGAAGATCGAGCGGGTTTTCGCGTCGGGCCCAGCCTTCGTAGCGCGTTCCAACTCGTGAGCCAGGGTCGCCTGAAGCAAGCGATATCTGAGTCTCGTTGTTGCAGGAGGCCTCGGCGGTAATGATTGAGAGGTGGGTTGAGCTGTCAGCCCACTGCGAGTAGGTGGTGTTCTTCGTGTTATAGGGATCTTCGCCGATGGCATTTGTGACAAGGCGGTCCATGACGCAGTTATCCGGGTCCACGCCACGGGCGTAGGCGACATCTGTGACCGGTGAGGAGGAGTTGTTGGTCAGTGTCACTGTGCCCTGAATCAGCTGGTCAGTGCCCGGCACTGAATACGTCTGCGTTACGTCCAGTCCTTGGAATGGTGAGCTCGAATGCCAGGTGGAAGTCTTTGCGCCGGCGGCGACTGAGTCCCACGAGCCTGCGATGTCGGTGCCTTGGTTGTAGTTCGCCGCTACATCACCGTTGGCGGTCAGGCGCCAACCCTCGTAAGGGCCGCCGGGGGTGAAGAGGTCTCCAAGCTCGTTGGTCCAGTCCTTGGTGACTGGGTCAGCCGGGGCAACGAATCCGAGGCCGTTGGATGCGCCGGTCTCCTCATCGGATTCGGTCCGCTCATGGAAGCCTGATGGAGCTGCGTTGGTCGTACCGAAGCTGCCGTTCGACTTGGCACCAAACTCGAGGACGTCACCGTTAATGAAGACATTGCCGTCGCTGTCCGACTGTGAAGTAGTCGTTGAATCGCTGCTGTTGTCCACAGTCCACTCGCTGCGGGCTGCTTGGCTTGTGTCACCTGTTGAAGGGTCAAGCACGCGAACATCGAGGCTGTGTGAGCCGGTCGTTACGTTCGTCAGCTTGCCCGACACCTGCGCAAGTGTCGAATCGCAGCTAAGGCTGAACTTGTTGTGGGCCAGGAGGTTGTTTGCTCCGCCCACGTTGTCGAAGGAACCTACGGCGATATATCCGCCGAACGTACGTATCTGAGCGGCAGACTCAGCGCAGGTGGCGGACGAGGTAAGGCCCGAGAAGAATGAATTGAGGGTAGGTGCGCTTCCACCCTGGATCGGCATTATCCAGCAGACGCCACCAATGAATGCAAGGCAGCCTGGAGCGTTTGGAGCGGATCCGACCACCCACATCCAGTCCGTGGAATGCTCACCCCAGTGGAGGACTGTGTCCCAACCGACCGTGTACTTGGTCCCGTCACCCAAGCCCGGGCAAACTCCCCAGTCACCGTCGTCGAACCGGCACTGAACCTCACCGAACGGGTCCGTCGTGAAGTTGAGGGCAACGCTTCTGCCAGTTGTGGAGCCGTCGGCAGGGGAGACAATGGTGGGGGTCGCAGGAGGTGTTGCGTCGACCGTCCAGGTCGCGCTAGCGGCATCACTTGTGTTGCCTGCCTGGTCAGTCGCCTTAACACTAAAGGAGTGGGAACCATCGGCAAGGTCACTAAGGCTGGCGGGGGAGGCGCAGCTTTCATAGGCGCCAGAGTCAACGGAGCAGGTGAATGTGGCGTTCTCTTCGTCTTTGAATGAGATTGAGGCTGACTTAGAGGAAGTCACTCCGCTAGGCGCTCCGCTGATTTGGGGAGCGTTCGGGGCCGTCGTGTCAGGCGGTGATCCCACAGTCCAGTCGATTGATGAAGCCTCGCTGGGATTGCCGGCTGAGTCAATCGCTCGAACATCAAGCGAGTGTGCGCCAAAGCTCAAGTTCGTGAAGCGTCCCGTGACGGCCGCAGTGGTGTTGGTGCAGTCAAGGTTGACCCCGTTCCACTTGCCCATCCCGGCGTATGCGCTCGCGTCGTAAGTACCCACAACGATCTGCGAGGTCTGGAAGTAGCCAAGGG
>CALJKH010000200.1 GCA_937973575.1 uncultured Solirubrobacterales bacterium
ATTCCCGAAAGCGCAGCTGGGAACACCACCTTCACCGCGACTTGACGGCGATTGGCTCCAAGTCCGAACGCTGCCTCCCTAAGCGCCTGCGGGACCGAGCGCATCGCATCCTCTGAGACGGAGGCGATCGTCGGGATAACAAGCAAGCCGAGCACAAGGCCGGCTGCAAGGCCGTTGAACTGCTTTACGGGAATGCCAAGGACATTCCGAAGCAACCAGGGCGTGACGAATGTAAGAGCGAAGTAGCCGAAGATGATTGTCGGCATGCCGGCCAATAGTTCGAGAGCTGGCTTGACGGCTTTGCGCACCTTGGGCGTTGCAAACTCGGACAACCAGATTGCTGACATCAAGCCGCAAGGCACAGCCACCAACAGCCCGATGAACGTTAGGTAGAAGGTTCCCCAGAGGATCGGTAGCACCCCAAAGGACTGCTGATCCCCGCTCAACAACGGCTGCCAAACGGTGCCGGTGAAGAAGTCAACCGGCGAAACCTTGCCGAAGAACCCAATCGACTCTTTGACGAGAATTACGACGATTCCCGTGGTGGTTGCGATCGAGATCAGTGCTGCCGAAAACAGCACCGCCTTGATCACTGCCTCCCCCACCGAGCGAGCAGAGCGAACCCGGACCAGATCGGCCCGAGCACGCTCATGCTCAGTCAGCGAGACTGCGCTCACTTGGTGGCGTTCTTCTCCGCCGTGGCGAGTGACGCCTGCGCGCCTGTCAGCTGTGTGCTCGTCAGTGGCACAAGCTTCGTCTTCGTCGCCAGCGAGATTGAATCGTTGACTGTCGCTGTGAGGAAGTCGCTGAGGCTTGAGTTAGTGCCAAGCGACTTCTCGTTCACATACATGTACAGCGGCCGTGAGAGCGGCGTGTAAGAGCCGTCCTGCACTGTCGCGACGGATGGCTTAATGCATCCCTTACCGTCGTTCATGCCAACGATGGTCAGCTTGCTGCCAGCAGCTGCCGCGAAGCTGTAGCCGAAGTATCCGAACCCACCCTTGTCACCTTCGACACCAGTTACAAGCTGATTGTCGTCGTCGGCTGGCTGATAGTCGGTACGGCTTACCTTCTTGGTGCCGTTGATCTTCTCGGTGAAGAACTCGAAGGTGCCGTGCGAGCTGCCGGGCCCAAACAGCGAGAGCTTCTGCGAGGAGAGCTTGGGATCAACCTGGGAGAGCGAGGTGACGGTCGACCCTTTACTCCAGATCTGCTTCAACTGCGCAACTGTCAGGCAGTTAACGCCGAGCGCAGGATTCGCAACAACTGCGATTCCGTCGTTTGCCACCTGAATCTGCTGGAAGGTGATTCCCTTCGATTTGCAGGCAGCAGCTTCTTCAGGGTGGATTGCGCGCGACGCATCGGCAACATCAATCTCGCCAGCGCAGAACTTCTGGAATCCACCGCCGGTACCTGACTGGCCAACAGTGATCTTCACGTCGGGCTTGGACTGGTTGAAGGTCTCAGCCGCGCTCTGGGCAAGTGGGAAAACCGTGCTTGACCCGTCTACACGGATATTGCTACTGGTGGAAGATGAACTCCCGCAAGCGGCTAGGCCGAATGCTGAGAAGCCGGCAACCGCCAGAGCGGCCACACCTCGATATTTGGACAAGTGATCGCTCCTTGCGTTCATGTCGGCCCCGATTGGCGAGCGATTGCCCACCTATTGGAGAGGCTGGCCGTGAACGAGCTACCCGGCTGTCAAATAGTTGTGAACGAATCGGAAAACATCAGACCTAAACGGGCCAAGGCCAGGCTAAGTAGGAACGAGCGACTTGCAGTTCAACTGTGCCAACCGCCACACAAGAGGAGCGTCAGGGTGTAGATTCGGGCGAGGAGGAGAATCCCGCATGGCCGAAACAGCCCTGCACTTACTTAATTAC
>CALJKH010000201.1 GCA_937973575.1 uncultured Solirubrobacterales bacterium
GTTGCCCAGTGCAGCAATGGACCAAAGCTCGCTGAGCTACAAGCGCCTAAGTGATCCGCGAAGTAAGGCCTTAGAACGCAATAAGGGCCGGGGCTGCCAAGTGAGGCGGCCCCGGCCCTTAACGTTTTCAACCTCTAGGACTTGTTAGTTACCTTGACTGACTTGGTCGCACCGGTGCCGCCGTCAACCACAAGGACGATTGATGCAGAAGTGGACTTCTTGCCAATCGCAGAAATCTGAGCAGCGGTCAGGGTGACCTGAACGCTTGCCTTCTTGCCCGCTTTGGCGGTGTAGCTAACAGGAGTGCCCTTGGTAGTGCCGACGTTCACCTGGAGCGTCCCTGAGCAATCACGGTTCTTCGATGAGCTGCCAGCACAGGTAACTGAGATTGTGCTCTTGCCCTTGCTGAACTTAGGTGCCGAAGAAGGCAGGGTCGCCTTGGCAGGGATCTTGTAGGTGGTGCCGATGGTGGTGGTGCCGCTCAGCTTCAGAGCAACAGCCTTGCCTGAGATGCCCGCTCCTGCAAGAAGCGAGACAATCGGGCAGTCAGCTGCGGAGATCGCGCTTGACTCTGGAATGGCCGAGGTGCCAGTGAGAGTGATCGCGCCAGTTGACTTGTTCCAAGCTGAACCAAACAGCGTCGTGCCGCCAGCTGTCGCGTTCCCAGTCGTGAATGTGAAGTTCAGCCCCTTGATCAGGCAGCTGAGGCCAAGGTCCGGAGCGCCCAGATCAACGCCGAGCTTGAGTGGGATCGACACAGCACCACTTGTGGTGTTGAAGCTGCCCGTGGTGCCCTCTGTCTGAACGATGTCGAGGTTGATACCCGGGATTGGCAGTGCGTCACCAAGCGAGATTGCTGGGAAGTCGAAGCCGGAGGTGCCGATCGACAATGTGCCGCCCTTGGAAAGCGTGCCGTTCACATGGATGGTCTTCCCAGCCAATGTTGGGTCGCTGCCCGGAATCTCAAGTCCGTCTGGCAGCAGGCCAGCTACAACGATCTTGGCATTGGTCACCGTCAAACCGAAGTCGGTGACGTTGGTGGCTGGAACGGTTGCAGCCGAAGCTACTGACGACATTCCAAGTGCGGCCATTGCGGCGACGCAGCTAGCGATAAGGATTCTCTTGACCATCTCTGTATTCCCTCCCCAGGGTTTGGTTGCGCTTCATCAGCGCGGTCTCTTAATGCGGCCGCAGACTACAGGAACCATCCCGTACATGTGAAGGGGGAACCGAAAAATAGTTACTAGCGCTAGCCAGAAACTTTTGCGTGTATGGTTCCTGCGGCGCTACACAAAGCGCTGCCCTGGGGAGGGACACCTTGATTAGGAAACGATCACTTTCACTTGTCATTGCCGCAGCCGGGCTGACTGTTGTGGCAGCTACGGCCGTTGCCAGCCCAGCGACAGTCGGCTCAAGCGTCACATTCCAAACTGCCACCCAGTACGAGGCGATCACGGCAAAGGCGATCGCGCTACGAGTGACTTCAACTGGTAGAGGGCTCGTGGGAATTTCCATCAAGGACCGTAAGGGCGCACTGATGGCCGGCACGAAGGGCCTCACATTTGGTTCAGCTGGAACTAAGGCATTGAGCATCCCGCTCAACTCCGCTGGCCTTGCACAGGTCCGGGGGTGCGCCAGCAGCGGGCAAATCCGATGGACAGTTGGGACGACAAGCGGCGGGGTTCGAACGACTCGCACTCTTACTCTCGCCGGCGATGACATCGCCTGCCTTCCACCAGACGCGACTGCAACATGCCGCAACGGCGACCCACTTGACAGGTTCCGCTGCCTACTCCCTTTTCCAAATGACCTCTACACAACAGCCGACCCCTCAACTGCAACTGGCCTGCGGCTGAACCTGCCGAGCGCGTTGATGCCGGTCAGCAGCAAGGGAATCAGAGTCAACCCAACCCCCTACAACCTCAACGATGGATTCAGCGGTAACTCGGCGATCATTACGCGTGTACCGGGCCTAGACACCGCATCGGCACTGGCTGCAACTGGCGCAGCCACCGTGCGGAACATTGGCAGGTCAATGGACGCTGACTCACCGGTAGTGGTAATTGACGCCACCACTGGCGAACGCCGGCCAGTGTGGTCTGAAGTTGACGCCAGCACTACCGACCAGTCAACGCGACTTTTCATTACCCGCGGAGCAAAGGTCTTCGCGGAAGGGCATCGCTACATCGTCGCGATGCGTCACCTCAAGCGGGCAGACGGGGCGGAGATTCCAGCCAAGCCTTACTTCCGTTGGTTCCGTGACAAGACGATGCCCGCGTCGGCCCCCGCATCGGCAAAGGCTCGGGTTGAACACATGGAGTCAATCTTCAGCGCTCTTACTACTGCCGGCATCGACAGGGCCTCCCTCTACCAAGCTTG
Organism: uncultured Solirubrobacterales bacterium; assembly: GCA_937973575.1. Lineage (GTDB taxonomy): Bacteria > Actinomycetota > Thermoleophilia > Solirubrobacterales > Solirubrobacteraceae > WLNJ01. The sequence continues at coordinate 2,380 of CALJKH010000201.1, forward strand.
GGACTTCACCGTCGCAAGTCGCCAGAGCGTTACAGCCCCAGCTCTAACGATGCGAGACAAGGCGTTCGCTCTACTTGGAGATACAAACCTGGGCGACTCCAACCCAGCAGGTTCTGCGCCGCAAGTGACGATCACAAACAGCCAGAACTACACGCTGAGCGAGAGTCGCTACGTGCTGCGGCGAGTGGATGGCACCGTAAAAGTGCCTTGCTTCCTTGGCCACACTGACTACGAGAACAAGGAAGTTGGGCCATGCGGGGCAGGATCCCGAGCAGCGGTTGGCAGTGATGGACTGCCAACACAGGCGACGGACAAGGACGGACGGCCAGCCTTCTACGACGCAAAGTTCACGTGCATCGTCCCGCGGAGCGCGCCTGACTCAAACGTTATGGGCAGCAATGTGCGCGCAGTCCTGTTCGGACACGGCCTTCTTGGCAGCGGCGCTGATGTCGCCTCAATCAAGAGCCGCGCGGGACTCGACCGCGCAGTCGCGTGCGGAGCCGACTGGATTGGCCTCTCGCAAGGTGACATCTCAAACGCCATCGGCACCTTGATCAACCTAGATCGATTCCCAGCTCTTGCCGACAGGTCAGTTCAAGGCTTAATTGACTTCCTCTATCTCGGCCGCTGGATGATCAGCCAGGCACCCGGCGGGATGAACTCAACCCCCGAATTCCAGCCTTCCACAGGCGTTCTCGCCGACCCCACCCAGAAGCTCTACTTCCTGGGCGGCTCACAAGGCGGGATCATGGGGACTGCGCTGACGGCGCTGGCCCCAGACTTTGAGCGTGCCTACCTAGCGGTTCCTGCCGTCGGCTACTCAGCACTTCTCAACCGTTCAGCGGCATTCGAGATCTTTGGACCACCGGTAAGGATTGGCTACCCGGACCCAGCGAACCAGCAGATCTTGCTGACGCTCGTCCAGACTCTTTGGGACCGTGGCGAGGGCGGCGGCTATGTGCACCATGTAACGACCGACCCGCTTCCCGACACACCAGCCCACAAGGTGCTGATGCTTGAAGCGTTCGGCGACCACCTAGTCACCAACATCCAAACTGAGACTGAGGCACGCACGATTGGCGCTGTACTTAGGCTCCCTGCGCTTGACCCAAACCGCTCACCGGATGCTGTTCCCTTCTGGGGAATCGAACAGGGCGCACCCTCCCTGTTCGCCGGTGCTGGGTTGGACGGAGACGCTGGGCTTGTTGTAGCCGACATTGGCCCACTGCGAGGTAGTGCTCCTAACTTCCGCGGAGTCACTCCGGAGCCCGCCCTCAACATTCCGCCAACGCCCGCGTCAGCAACAGATGGCAACAACGGTGTGGACCCTCACGCTGATGTCGCAACCAGCGAAATGTCTATCTCGCTGCTGTTCCAGTTCCTTAAGGCCGATGGGGCCTTCTCAACTGACGAAGCCTGTGGAATCGCCCCCTGTTACGCAGAGGGTTGGACCGGGCCCTAGCCGTTTGCGGGGAAGGTCAGGCTGCTGGCTGGTAGCTCGCCTGGCCACCGGAAAGGATGTTGACGAGCAGGGCCACAAGCTTGTCCACATGTGTGGTCAAGTCATCCTGCTGGCCAACGACGAGAGTCCGCAGAACTGCGTACTCAAGAGCAGCAAATGAGGCGTTCGCCTGATCAAAGGTTGTCGGCGGGAGATCGGGAGTTCGCGCCCGCTCATCCTCGTACCAAGACATAACTAGCTTCGTCCGAATTTCGTCGAACTCAAACCAAGACTTTGCGTTCGGCTCGTCGAGGCCAAAGCCCGAGGCGAGGAGAGCAGTTGCGACGATTGGCTCGTCGATCGCGGCGGCCATTAGCTCAGCAACCACCGCTCGGAGCGCCGCAAAAGGATGGGTCCTATCTGCCTCATGAGCAGCCTTGGCCATTTCTCCGCCGACGACGATGTTCAGGGTCTGCAGCGACTCAGCGATGCATGTGTCAAGCCCTTCAAAGTTTTCGTAGAAGGTCTTCTTCGAAACCTTCGCCCGCTCGACAAGGCCACCGACTGTCATGGCGCCAGCGCCGCGTGAACCGAGCTCAAGTAGAGCTGCGCGCATGATGCGACCCCTCTGGGAAGCTAAGACTTCATCGCGGCTGAGCTGGTGGCGCCCGCTCTGCAGAGTTTGCGGTTCGGCGCTACCTGATCGCCATTGTCCAAGTGGGTTTGCTGACACGGTGTAAGCCTATCGGCATAACCTTCGGCCTAATGATCATCGACGCATGGATCCAACACCCCACCCTTCGCTTCATCGGCGACCCAATGTTCGATTCCTTGAAGCGCTGGACTGGAATGGACACTCCCACCGAAGAGCTGCCGATAGAGATGACGGTTGGCCTGATGGACCAGGCCAATGTTGACTTTGCTCTGCTCACCGCTTGGCACGGTCCCCAAGGGGCAGTTATCTCCAACGAGGAGGTAGCCGGCTGGGTCGCTGCGCACCCAACTAGGTTCGCCGGCCTCGCTGCAGTTGATGTGCGTAATCCAGTCGAAGCCTCGCGCGAGTTACGGCGTTGCGTTGAGGAATACGGCTTCGTCGGCCTTCGCCTTCTCCCCTGGCTTTGGGAAATGCCGCCAAACGATCGCCGCTGGTATCCCCTCTACGCGACCTGCGTTGAGCTAGACATCCCCTTCTGCCTGCAAGTCGGCCACACCGGCCCGCTTCGGACGAGCGAGTTTGGCCGACCAATCCCCTACCTCGACGATGTTGCCCTTGACTTCCCTGACCTAAAGATCGTCGCTGGTCACATTGGCTACCCGTGGACTGAGGAGATGATCTCCCTCACGCGCAAGTACGAGAACGTTTGGATCGACACCTCGGCATATACAGCCAAGCGTTATCCACCAGAGCTAGTCCGCTACCTGCAAGCCGATGGCTGGAAGAAGGTCATGTTTGGCAGCAACTGCCCGATGATCATGCCCGCCAAGGCCCTTGAGGACTTGGACTCAATCGGGCTTGAGGGCGAACAGCTCAAAGCGTTCCTTAGCGGTAACGCCAAGCAAGTATTCGGGCTCTGACCTAAAAGAAAACGGCCGCCCCGCGTTAGCGAGACGGCCGCAGACCTAACGGTCTTTCAACTTCTTGACTACTTAACCAGCGGGTTAGAGCAGACGGTGGTGCCGTTCGGGCAGAGGTAGTACGAAACATCTGCCTTCATCAGCGTCCGCGAGTAGATCTGGTACGGAACGCCTGCGACTGGGCTTGGGTCAAGCTCGACTACGTATGGAACGTTGGTGTTCCAACCGGTGAGTCCGCCGAGAGTGGCCAGTGAACCCTTCTGAACGCCTGCTGTGTAACCAGCGGAGTAGCCAGCCTTCTGGCCTGCGGCTTCGCCGGCCTTCTGGCCTGCGATCTCGCCGGCCTTCTTGCCGACTTGGAGGCCTTGAGCAACTCCGAGCTTCTGACCAGCTGCCTTGCCTGCTGCATTGCCAGATGCCTGGCCTGCTGCATTGCCCTCAGCGTAAATCTTGTTGTAGCCAGGCTTGCCCTTGTTGTAGTCGCTCTGCTTCACGGCTGAGCCGATGAAGAAGCCAGCTACGCCAAGAACAACTGCGATGGCTGCGGTGATTGCCCAGTACTTACCGCCGGGCTTACCGCCGGTTGCTGCTGGGGTTGCGTCGGGAGTTCCTGACGCGTCGGGTGTTCCTGTACTCAAAGCGATTCCTCCTAATAGGAATTGTGGATCCAACGCATGTTTGCGATGAATCTCCTCGAATTCCTGCCTACGCAGGCATCAATTCAGTTGGTGAAGACGAGCAGCGCCGTAAGAGCGCTCAAGATCACAAGGCCGCCGGCCGGAGCCCACGCATCAAGGCCGTTCGCGCTGCCACCCACTTGATCACTAACCCGACCGATGCCAAACGCATCACCGGCGCGAATGTGAAGAACGACAGCTCCGAGCAAAAGACCCGCAAGGCACGCGGCTGCAAGGCCAGCCAAAAACGGTGCTGCCAAGACTCCGACGATCAGGCCGATTGCGCCGAGCAGCTCGAGGACACCCGCGACCTTGTAGAAGGTGACCGAGATGTTCAGGTGTTCTGGCGCTGCGTCAGCAAGCTCGCTACCGCTGAACTTGTTGAGGCCAGCGACTGTAAAGACGACTGCGAGCACAACGCAAAGCACTGTTGCAATGAGGGACATGTCAGGAGCTTCTCTCTTTTAGGAGGTCCCGAATCTCAATAAGCAATTCGGCCTCTGTGGGGGGCGGTGGTTCTTCTTCTCCAGTCAGTCGCTTAAGTCGATCCATCGGCTTAATGACGAAGAAGAAGAGTGCTGCCATCACTGTGAAGAAGGCGAGCAGGGCGTCAATAAAGGCTCCGTAATGGAAGACAGCGCTTCCAACCTTGAAGGTCATGTCGGAGAAGTTGGGCTGTCCAATGATCGCGCCGATCAACGGGCTGATCAGATCGCTGACAAGGCTGCGGACTACCGTTGCAGCGGCAGCGCCGACTACAACAGCTACGGCGAGGTCAACAACGTTGCCGCGCAGGACGAAATCCCTGAACTCAGTCAGGGTGCCGGTGCGACTCTCCTTGGGCGAATCGGTGCTCACTTCTACTGATTCTCAGGCCCACAGCGGCGGATTGACGAAGGCCGACACTCAGGAGTAGGCTTCGCCGCGTACAACACCCTGGGGAGGGATGCAATGTCTAGAAGTGCTCATCTAATTCGTAATGCTCTGGTTGCCGTTCTTGCGTCAGCTTTGGCACTCGCGACCGTCATGGCCCTGCAGACAAGCGAGTCGCACGCTGCCGGCGGAATCACAGTTTCGATTGGAACTGGCGCTGCCTCACAAAAGGCGATCGCCACCAAGAAAACCCTCCCGGTCAGCGTTGCGATCAGTGATCGAGCGACGACAGTTAGTCAGGTAACGGCCTCGGCCACTCTTACCCGAGGCGCAACCGTCACCACGTTGGCGAGCAACGTCAAGATCAAGATCAGCGGCGGTGTTGGTAGCGCGAAGTTGCCGATCGGGTCTGCTGGCCGCGCAGCAGTAGCGAAGTGCACTTCCGGAACTGTCACCTTCACAGCTAACGGAGCCACAACTTCTGAGCCGCTCTACATCGACTCAAAGAGCTGCATTGGCAAGGCCCCAGCGGTTGACACCGGGACCGCCGCGCGATGCGACATCACGGACTCGTCGGAATGCCTCTATCCATTCCCGAACGACTACTTCACAACAGCTGACTCAACGAAGGCAAGCGGAAAGCGACTCAACTTCAACCTCGCGTCAATGCCTGCGACTACGCCGAACCTCTTCGCTCCTAAGGCGAAGAACATCGGCGTCACGGAGTTCAACAAGTTCGACGGATTCAGCCCTGGATCCATGTTGATCACTCACATTCCAGGACTGACAAACGACACTGCGATCAGCAGGAGCGGCCTCCCGACTGTGACCAACATTGGCAAGTACTCGGACGCTAACCAAGCCCTTGTCGTGATTGACGCCACCACCGGCCAGCGTTGGCCGATCTGGGCTGAGAACGGACAGGGCTACAGCGACGCCACGATCGACAAGGTCAGCTCTACCTCTGAGGACAAGGCCAACCTCGTCATCCACCCTGCCCGCAACTTCACTGACGGGCACCGCTACATCGTGGCCCTGCGAAACCTCAAGGACTCAACCGGTACAGCCATCGCTCCAAGCGACGGCTTCCGCCTCTACCGCGACCGCCTAGTTACGAAGAGCAGCGTGGTCGAGTCACGCCGTGATCACATGGAAAGCCTGTTCACGAGCCTCAAGGCTGCCGGGATTGACCGCTCAAACCTGAACCTTGCTTGGGACTTCACAGTGGCAAGCACTCGCAGCCTCTCGGAACGGGCACTGAAGATTCGCGATGACGCATTCGCCCAGCTTGGCGACACAACGATGGGCGATAACACGATCCAAGGCAACGCGCCCGTCTCGCACATCACGGCAGTTCGTGAAACGCCAAATGACCCAGACACGATCCGCCAGATTGACGGCACGATCGAAGTTCCTTGCTACCTCGACAGCTCCGGCTGTGTGACTGGTGGCAAGTTCAACTATGGAAGCGACGGCCTTCCAGCGCAACAGACTGGCAACAAGCAGCTTGCTCGCTTCCGGTGCAACATCCCGCAGAGTGCAGTTGACGGCAGCGGGCCGATGTACATGACCCTCTACGGCCACGGACTGTTTGGGTCAATCAATGAGATGGGCTCACGCAATGTTCGCCAACTTGGCAACGCCGAGCACATGCTCGTCTGCGGCAGCGACTGGAGCGGGATGGCAAGCGAGGACGAGTTGACAGCCGCCGGAATCTTGAGCGACCTGACCAACTTCCCGAAGATGGCCGACCGCCTCCAGCAGGGGTACCTGAACTTCATGTACCTCGGCCGCGCGCTTGCACACCCAAGCGGCCTCACGACCGACGCTGCCTTCCAAGTAAGCAAGGACGGCCATGACGCTGCTTACAACACTGGCTACATCACCTACTACGGCAACAGCCAGGGTGGTATTGCCGGCGGCGGTCTGACAGCGCTGTCTCCTGACATCACTCGGTCGGTCCTCTATGTGGGAGCAATGAACTACTCGATGCTCCTGCCTCGCTCAGTGGACTTCGACGAGTTCAAGCCGTACTTCTACCCCAACTACACGAAGCTTCAGGAGCGTCCGCTGCTCTTCGCCCTGATGCAGATCATGTGGGACCGTGGCGAGCCAAACGGCTACGCAAACCACATCACCAGTAACCCACTGCCTAACACTCCGGTCAAGCATGTGACGATGGAGATGAGCTACGGCGACCATCAGGTTTCGAATATCGCGACGCTTGTTGAAGCTAGAACTCTCGGGCTGAAGTCTCGCTCGCCATGGCTCGACAACGGGCGTGACGTCAATGCTGCGGTAAGCCCTTGGGGCCTCACCACCCTCGGGGCAATGCCACTTGACGACAACGCCCTGATCGCTTGGGACATCGGCCCTTACCGGACCCCAGCTGATCCGAGTGCTTGCAAGGACAACAGCGGCGATACATGGTGTGGAACGCCATCTACGCCGTCAGAGAACGCGCCTAATCGGATTGGCACTGACCCCCATGACCTCAACATCGACACCATGGCCACGCTGCGTCATCAGATCGCGGAATACATCAAGCCAAATGGCCACCTTGTTGAAGTCTGCGGCGCCCTGCCTTGCTACGGCGCTGCCTGGACTGGCCTCGCTAACTAAACGCAATCAGGATTGAAACTCAGGGCGCGTACCGCAGTCGCGGGCGCGCCCTTTCTGTTTCTAGCCGCGGCTAGGAGAAAGCGAGAGTGCGAGTCCAGATGGTCGCAAGCGTCTCCAGCACGACTGCTGGATCCTCCTGCGGATGCCGGCCGAGAGTCCTCAGCAGGTAGGTCTCGTTCAGTGCAGTCAAAGCTTCAGCAGTTGAGTGAGCGTCTGGGACATCAACCAAGCCGCTGTCCTTAAGACCCTGAATTGCGTCACCAGATTCAGCTGAGAAGTGCCTGATGAATCCCTCGTAGGCAGCCTCAAGGTCAGCATCCTCAACTGCAGCATCCACCACTCCCTTAACGAGTGGCCCGTGCTCAACGAAGAAGTCAACGACCGACTTAAGCGACTCACGAATCACTTCAGAGTCCGGCTTGTCCTTACCGCTGCGGGCTGCAAGCCCGTTCTTCGCAAACTGACCTGACAGGTCGAGCATCCCTTGGCCGAGTGTCGTCAGCAGTGCAACCACGAGGGCTGGCATTCCGTCGAAATGGCGATAGAAGATCGTGCGCGAGAGGTTGGCTCGGTCCATCACTGTCTCAACGCTTAACTCCCGGAATGGCCGAGTGCGCAGCAGGTCATTTGCCGCGGTGAGGATTGCCTCACGGGACTCAGCGGAAGATTGACGTTGGCGACCTTGCGTTTGAGCTGCCATAGATCGAGGTTACAGGACGGTTAAGGAAACATTGCCAGTTGACACTGCGTCGCAAACCGCGCTACCTTCTTCTGTATGGGAAGAGATACAGCTGGTCTAAAAGTGTTTAACCGCAACCGAATCGCAGCACTTGCCCTTGCGCTAGCAAGCACCTGTGCATTTGCTGCAGCACCGTCACACGCAGGCGCTGCGACGAAGCCGAACATCATTGTTGTCACCGACGATGACCAACGGGCAGACGACCTTTCGATCATGACCAAGGTCAAGGCTCAGCTTGGCAACAGCGGCGTGACTTTCGATAACTCGATGGCCTCTTACTCCCTTTGCTGCCCCTCCCGTACGACCTTCCTTACTGGGCAATACATGCACAACCATGGCATTACTTGGAACTTCTGGCCACAGGGTGGATTCTTCAAGTTCAAGCACTCAACCAACTACGGCGGTTGGGGCAACACCCTTCCAAAGTGGCTGCAGGACGCTGGGTACCACACCGGCCTACTTGGCAAGTACCTCAACCAAACTGGTGAGGCTGACCCTGCCACTGCGACGACTCGTACCGCGACTGGCGCGAGTGGAGCCAAGTCGATCACCGTGTCAGGCGATACATCAGGCCTTGCAGTCGGCGACCGAATCTCTGGCAAAAGGACAACCCGTGAAGCCTCGGGCAGCACCGGCAGCACATCGGTCACCGTGACCGATCCAAGCGGAGTCTATGTCGGCGACTTTGTCCTCGGTAAGGGATTCAACGGCGCGAGGGCGACTGTCTCCGCCATCTCAGGCAACACAGTCACTCTGAGCAGAGCGCTTGTCGTCAATACCGATCAGCTGACGACTGTCCGCCCCGGAGTTGAAACCGGCACGCGCGTAACGAAGATCAGCGGATCAACGGTGACGATTGACACGGCTCTGAACAATGCGCTTAGCGGCACCGGCAACATTACGACTGAGACTTACAAGCCAAACGAGATCCCACCAGGCTGGAACGAGTGGATGGGCGGAGTTGACCCAACCACTTACGCCTACTTTGGCTACACGCTCAATGTCAACGGCAAGCTCGTGACCTACGGTAAGTGCCGCCACGAGTACAAGGTGCTCGACGAGTCCGGCAACGACGTAACGCCGCCGCTTAAGTCCAGCTACACGACTAACCCACTTGAGGGTTGCCACGAGGAAAACGCGCAGAGCGATACCTATGCGCAGAACGGTAATTCCGACAAGAACTACCAGACCGATGTGTTTGCGACCTACGCAGAGAAGTTCATCGCCGCCAACGGCAAGAAGAAGAACCCCTACTTCCTCTGGGTAACACCAACTGCGCCGCACACGACGACCACGACCGGCGCCAACGAGGGCTCACCTGCGGTTCCTCCGTACCGTTACCGCAACCTCTTCGCCACCAAGGCTTTGCCTAACTGGCCGTCCTACAACGAGGCTGATGTGTCGGACAAGCCCTGCATCCAGAGCTTCTTCTGCTGGTTCCCATCGCTTATCCCTCAGGCTGAGCAGCTCGCGACCAACCACTACCGTGGGCGTCAAGAGGCGATCATGGGCGTTGATGATCTCGTCGGCCGCATCGTGGCCGCTGTCAAGAAGACTGGCAAGGCCAAGAACACGCTGATCATCTTCACCTCAGACAATGGATGGATGCTTGGCGAGCACAGGATCCTCGCCCAGAAGCAGTTCGGCTTTGACGAGTCGATCAAGGTGCCACTTGTAATCAGCGGCCCTGGCTTCACTGGCGGAAAGCGCCTGACTCCAATGGTTACCAACGCTGACCTTGCGCCAACCATCCTCCGCGCTGCTGGCGCGACCGCCGGTCGACCACAGGACGGTGTTGCACTGCAGGACATCCTCGCAGCGCCGAACGACTGGCTCACCCGAACAGTCGTAATTGAGACTGGCGAGAACCCGCGTGCTCCTTACTACGACGGAATTCACAACAGTCACTACCACTTGGAGATCCTCCACGGTGGTGGCCTGCCGGTGCGTTACGAGCTCTACGACCTCTCAAAGGACCCGTATGAGATGAACGCAGTCACCGATGACCCAGCTTACGCAAGTGTCCTCGCCCAACTGATCAGCCAAGACCAGCGTCTCCATGACTGTTCAGGAGCGACCTGCGTTGACAAGAGCGCTGCCCCGGCAAGCCCGGCCCACAGCACTCTTGATGATGTGAGCCCGGTAACGGGCCTTCACACCGGCCCTTAGGGGCCGGCCCTCCCCAGAGATTGGAGCCGAGGCACTTAGTGCTTCGGTTCCGCTCTTCTCTGCGGATAACCTTGGAGTAGATGTTCGACCGCATTCAAGAACGGATGGCACGCAAGCTCCAAGTCCCAACCGCAGATCAAGCCCTGCCTGGACGGTCTGCGCCTGCGTACCGCGTGCCGGTCGCTCACGACGTTCTAGGCGCCCCGCTTGTCGGCGCTTGGCCTGAAGGGTTTGAGGAGGCAGGCTTTGGGATGGGCTGCTTCTGGGGAGCTGAGAAGGCGTTCTGGCAGATCCCGGGCGTCTACACGACCGTTGTTGGCTACGGACAAGGCATTACGCCCCACCCCACGTACGAAGAGGTCTGCTCGGGGAACACTGGCCATAACGAGGTTGTCCAAGTTGTCTGGGATCCAGCCAAGGTCTCGTTCGACGACCTGCTCCGCGCATTCTGGGAAGGCCATGACCCCACTCAGGGAATGCGCCAAGGCAATGACCTAGGCACTCAATACAGGTCCGGTATCTACTGGACGACCGACGCCCAGAAGGATGCCGCTGAGGAATCACGCCGGATGTACCAAAAGGCGTTGCACGCCTCTGGCATGGGTGACATCACCACTGAAATTGAGAAGTTCGACAACTTCTACCCTGCCGAGGAGTACCACCAGCAGTACCTCCACAAGGTGCCAGGCGGGTATTGCGGACTCGGCGGAACTGGTGTGTCGTGCCCGATCGGCACTGGCACATCACTCTCTGACTGAGCCGACGGGTACCGGCGGCGCCACTCCGATTGCGCCTCCCTCGCCATCGCTTGAGTGAACGCCGCCCTAGCTCCCGAAAAGGAGCACAGCTAGTGCCGCTAGCGGTGCGGCAAGAAGAAGGTGTGGTGCCGTGATTTGCATCTGCCAACAGAAACCCACCCGGCAACTAATAGTTGCGCGGGCTGGTTGCTTGATCCGGTCGGCGGCAACAGACTCAGAACGAATGCGCCCGAGAGGATTCGAACCTCTGACCTTCGGTTCCGTAGACCGACGCTCTATCCAGCTGAGCTACGGGCGCAGAATGGCTGAGTCTAACTGTCTTCGTCAGTCCGCTGCAGGCTTGGCCGCTTCGGGCCAATCTGCACGCGGGTTAGGGAGAGGCGTCAGCTGTGCCTCGATCAGCTCGCGCGAGGGCTCAAACCGTGGTGGCAGGATCACCTTTGAGCCAAGCTCTTCGATCGAAAGGCCGTCCACGGTGAACCCAGGCTCGTCGGTGGCGAGCTCATAGAGGATCCCGCCTGGCTCGCGATAGTAGAGCGAGTGGAAGTAGTGACGGTCGACATAGCCGCTACTAGGAATGCGATTTGCTGTGACGTAGTCGATCCAGCCCTGTAGGTCTGCGTCACGCGTGGCCCACGCAATGTGGTGAACCGAGCCAGCACCCTGCCTGCCCAGTTCCTGCGGAGCGGGGTCAAACGCAATCCAGCCGCCACGAGTGTCACCTCGCAGCTCCCAAGCCTGAGAGCCAGCGACTGTTATCTCCTGCGCGTCCATCAGCTCCTTAAGTAGGTAGACGGAGTGCTCAGGGTTGTAGGAGTAGGCGCGCACGCCTTCGAACCCTTGGACGGCTAGCTCAGCTGGAATCTCAGGATGGGCTGCGACCAGCCGCGCGTCGCCAGTTGAGTCGACGATGAGCTCGTGGTCGAGTCCTTCACCGTCACTGAAGCGAAGGCTGTCGCCCTCGCGGAGTGTCGGCACACCTT
>CALJKH010000202.1 GCA_937973575.1 uncultured Solirubrobacterales bacterium
GTGTCGCCAAGTGACCTGTTGTGAATCAGGGCGTAGAGGTAGAGCTCGTCGCCAGCTGGGCTTTCGTGCGCCCCGATGAACCTCAAAGCGAAGCCAATCAGCGTGGCTGCCCCAACAGCAACTGTCCAATTGCGCTTGGTCACTTGGCCTTCGCCAGCTTCCATTCGATTGCCGTCACATTGAGCATTCCGTGCCAAGTCTTGCGCCACACCGGTGTGAACGCTGCCGCCAAAGCAGGCGGTGGCTGGATCCCGTCAGGCGTCGCTTCAATGTCTGGCGAGATGGTGAACACCGACGCACCGCTCTTGAGCGCGTCGAGGAATGGCTTCTGCCCAACTGTTCGTGTGAGCTGGAGGGCTGCAGCCTCCTCCTTACCGAGGTGCATCGTCAGATCAGTTGGCGGGCCGCTGAAGTAATTCGCGCTCAGGATCAAGTCACCCGGCTGCCAGCGCTCATTAATGGCGTGGGCAGCAGCGCGCATGTCAGGGCGGGCAAAGTTGCGCAGCTCGGCGTCGCTACCGAGGAGCAGGCCGAGGCTGGCGGCGATCGCTGTAACCGCAACAACCTTGGGGGATCGCGCCTTCGCAAACAGTCCGCCGGCGAGAGCCATCAGCGCTGGCACGGAGGTGATCGCATTACGCGGCAGCAGCATCGAGTGATGGGGGCGAAGGCTCAGCAGGACGAGGGCGGTGGGCGCTGCCAACGCAGCGGCAGTGAGTAGCCAAGTTGTGTCCTTAGGCCTGTCCCCAGTCCTGCCGGCAATCGCTGCCACACAAGCAGCTACGAGACCGCCAACGATCAGTGCAAGGCCAATGGTGCCTGGGACTTCTGTCAGCCCAATGCTGCGGATGGAAGTCCAGATTGGGCTACCAATTGAGGCTCGTGAGGTGACCTGCCAAACGCTGTCCAAGCCGAGGGGAGCTAGCGAGGCGATCCGCTTGGCCTCATCACCGGCGTGGCCCCATTGGACGCTAAACGAAGGCAGCCACCAGACTGAGGCAACTGCCGCACCTGCGACGGAGATCCCAAGCGCCTTGCGCGCCGTTGGCCGTGCGACAAGAGCCCAAACAACCGCGACCAGCAATACGGGAATAGCCGTGTAATGCGAGAGGGCTGCCCCAACTGTCACAGCAGCCCAGCTAAGCCAGAGTGAGATCTTTGGGGTCTCCGCGTCAGTCGCTTTGAGTAGGAGCACGAGGCTTGCGCAGGTCAACGCAGCTGCGAGCGAGTAGGCCCGAGCCTCAGACCCGTAGAACACGAGGAACGGGCTAAAGGCTGTGAACGCTGCTGCGACTAGCCCAGCAGTTGAGTTGAAGGCGCGGCGGGCAAGCAGAGCAGTTAGCGGCACCAAGGCTGTGCCAGCAATGACGGATGGCACCCGCATCCAAGGGTCTGTTGGCCCCAGCTGTGCGGTGAGCCAAGACAGGACAAAGCCAAGCGGCGGAGTCTTTTCCTGCTGGACGACTTGGGTCAGCATTGAGCCAAGCGACCTGCCATGGAGTAGCTGCCAAAGGATCAACTCATCGCCGAAGGGGCTCTCCGTCGCACCGTAAACGCGCAGGCCGAGTGCGGCCACGGCCAGCAGGCCTATCCATAGCCACCAACGGCGGTTGTCGTTCATGGACGAATCCACCTTTAGGACGGTACCGTTGGGGGTGCCTATGACCAACCGATCGGCAGTAATCAACCGAGACCGCCTGCTTTCAATCGTTGAGCGCGAACGGGCCGAGTTCACGGCCCGCAACCCTCAGAGCCTCGCCGCATCTGAGGCGGCTGGCGAAAGCCTCTGGACTGGCGTGCCCATGTCGTGGATGGCAAAGTGGCCCGGCGGCTTCCCGCTTGGCCTTGCTGGTGCCAAGGGGGCAACCTTGCGTGATGTTGACGGCCACGACTACATCGACTTCTGCCTTGGTGACACCGGCGCTATGGCTGGCCACTCACCTGAGGCACTGGGCCGGGCTGTCAACAAGCGAATCATTGAAGACGGTGGAGTTACAGCGATGCTGCCAACTGAGGACGCTGCCTGGGTTGGAGAGGAGCTCGCCCGTAGGTTTGGCCTGCCGAAGTGGAGCTTCACTCTCTCCGCGACTGACGCCAACCGTTTCATCCTGCGCAAGGTCCGCGAGGTCACTGGGCGCCCTTACATCCTTTGTTTCTCTTGGTGCTACCACGGCTCCGTGGACGAAACGTTCATCGTCGTCGGTGAGGACGGCAAGCCGCAAAGTCGCCCGGGCAATGTTGGGCCAGCCGTTGACCCTGTCGAGACAACTCGCGTCTGTGAGTTCAACGACATTGAGGCTGTCAAGCGTCTGCTCGCAGATGGGCAGGTCGCAGCGGTTCTAGCTGAGCCAGCGATGACCAACATCGGCATCGTCCTGCCCGAGCCTGGCTTCATTGAGGAGTTGCGCCGCGTCACCCGCGAGACGGGAACCCTGTTGATCGCCGACGAGACCCACACATTCAGTGCTGGCCCCGGTGGCTGCACTGCGGCGTGGGGCATTGACCCGGACATCGTCACGATCGGTAAGTCGATCGGCGGTGGGGTGCCTATCGGTGCATTCGGCATGAGCGAGCAATTCGCAGCTGATCTACTCGCGATGGAAGGCGCCGACTATGTCGACACTGGCGGTGTTGGTGGCACATTGGCCGGCAATGCGTTGTCCCTCGCCGCTACAAGGGCAGTGCTTGGCGAGGTCCTTACTGCAGAAGCCTTCGAGCGGATGATCCAGTTGGCGGACCGCTTCGCAGATGGAGTTGACGCTGCCTTTGACAAGTACGGAGCACCGTGGACATGCATTCGCCTCGGGGCCCGCGCGGAGTACCGCTTCTGCCCCGAACCACCCAAGAGCGGTGGCCAATCACACGCTGCCGAGGACGAACTGCTGGAAGAGTGGATTCACCTCTGGCTACTGAACCGCGGTGTTGTGATGACTCCGTTCCACAACATGGCATTGATGTGTCCGGCGACGACTGAAGAGCAGGTCGACCGCCACACAGAGCTCTTCGACGAAGCTCTGGCCGAACTCTTCGCCTGAGGGGTTAGAGCATGAAAAAGGCCCGATGGCTGTTCGCCACCGGGCCAAGTTTCAACGCCTACAGCTTGGTGCGGGTCAGGCTGCGTCTTCGCGGAGGGACTGGACTGCTCCCTTTTCCGCGAGGCGACGAAGGCCTTGCTCCTCAAGCTGGCGGGCGCGCTCAGGCGTGACTCCAAGTTCACGGCCAGTCTGAGCAAGAGTTGTTGGCTCCTCGCCGTTGAGGCCGAACCTCAGCTCAAGCACAGTGCGCTCGCTTGCTGGCAGGGCAGACACTGCATCCCTAACCAAGTGCTTGCGGTCGCTTACCTCTGCGATCTCGGCTGGCTGCGGCTCATCGGATGGGAGGAGGTCACCAAGGGTGGTGTCTCCGTCCTCGCCGACGCCAATGTCCAAGCTTGTGACTCCGAGCGCAGCGCGTCGTGCCTCGTTGATCTCTTCGATCGGCAGGTCTGTTGTCTCGGCAAGCTCCTCATCGCTTGGGTCGCGACCAAGGAGGGCTGCGAGCTCACGCTCTGCTCGGGCAATTGCGCGCATCCGCTGGTTGACGTGAACGGGTAGGCGAATCGTCCGTGCGGAGTTCTCAAGGCCACGCTGGATTGCCTGGCGTACCCAGAGGGTTCCGTAGGTGCTGAACTTGAATCCCTTGCGGTAGTCGAACTTCTCGACTGCGCGGATCAAGCCGAGCATGCCTTCTTGGACTAGATCGTTCATGTCAAGGCCATGGCCTTGGTAGCGACGGGCTACCGACACGACAAGGCGCAGGTTTGAGTTGATCATCCGCTCCTTGGCGTTCAGGTCACCCTTCTCGATCGCCTTGGCAAGCATTACTTCCTGCTCCTTGGTGAGGAGCGGGTAGTTGCGGCTCAGCTGGAGCAGCTGGCCAAGTGCATCCTGGGCTGTCTCGTGGCTGTGCACCTTCGGCTCGCGGTGGCGAGAAACGCGGCTACGAGCACGCGTTGAGTCTGCACCGGATGGCCTGCGGGCAGTGCGCAGCTGCGCACGCTTCTCGCGGTGTGCCGGTGTGTCTGAGGTGTGCTTACGTGGCTTGTTGTTTTCTTCTGCTGACATTTGTTTCCTTATTCTAGGTAAGTAAGTTGTCTAGGTCAAGGGATATTTGGCTGTGAGTGACGGGTCTCACGGTGTTTTCCGGCTTTGCCGCTGATGGGCCGCCGGCTAGTGCCTCTAACAGTCGTACGGGCGAGAGCCACAGACCGGACTGCCAGAGCCCTGCAGGCTTGGCGCATGTGCGTTAGGTAGATAGTTAGTAGTCATCTCGCTCGCTACTCCTTCCATCTCAGTCGTGTTAACGCTCCCGAAACTGACAGTGCGGCTTGTCCGCAGCGTCCGTTTCGGTTACTGCCCCTAGAACACGGCTTGATTCCGTTTGTTGCGGTAGATGCTCCCGGTCGCTCCTAAACGTTTCCTCAAAATCCGCAAATGCTTAGGCTGTGGTTATGCGCATTGACATTCCCACCGGTGACGCAGCGTTCGGAGTCAGGGCTGACAACCCCAGCCTGCTCACTCTTGAGGGCACCAACACTTGGATTGTCGGAACGGGTGATGTTTGGGTTGTCGACCCAGGGCCTGAGCTTGTCGAGCATGTCGACGCTGTTGCCGTGGCTGTGGGGGAACAGGGGACTCTGGCCGGCATCGCGCTAACCCACGGGCATGCGGACCACAGCGCTGCAGTCCCCCTGTTACTGGAGGCACTGGGACCAGTACCTGTAATTGCAGGTCACTCCGGTCATGGGCCAGGTGAGGAGGCCGGGCCGCTTGAGGTACTCGCTCTACCCGGACACAGCAGCGACCACCTTGCCTTTGCCTTTGGAGACGTTGTCTTTACAGGCGATGCGATCTTTGCCAACTCAAGCGTTTTCATCAGCCCTGGCCCTGGTTCGCTTGCCGGCTACCTCGCTGCGCTCAACAACTTGGCGGACCGCGGCCCAGCAGTCCTTGCCCCAGGGCATGGGCCGTTGATCAAAGACCCCAAGGGGAGAATTGGCGAACAGGTTGCCCACCGTCTGGAGAGGGAGCGCCGACTGGTTGATGCGATCGCTGCTGGCAACAACTCAGTTGCCTCGCTACTTGCCGAGGTTTGGGATGACGTTCCAGAGATGCTGCTGCCAGCCGCAACTGTGACTCTTGCTGCTCACCTCGACAAGCTTGATGACGAAGAACGCCTTCCGGACGGGGTCGAACGACCTGACATTCCGGAATGGGTCGTGTAGCCTCGGACTCGTGACTGAGGAGAGAGTCACCTTCTGCAGGATCTGCGAATCGCTTTGCGGCATGGTCGCGACGGTTGAGGACGGCCAAGTCACGAAGCTGCGCCCTGACAAGGACCATCCGCTGAGCAAGGGTTACGCCTGCCCCAAGGGCATCGCAATGACCGAATTGCAGAACGACCCGGACAGAGTCCTCCACCCAATGCGGCGTCGTGAGGACGGCGAGTTTGAGCGTGTTACTTGGAAGGAAGCTCTTGACGGGATCAACTCACGCCTCAAGGGTGTGATTGACGCCAACGGCCGCGAGTCAGTTGCTTGGTACATGGGCAACCCTGGCGCCTTCTCTTACTCGCACACTCTCTGGGTTAAGGGCTTCCTTGACGCTCTCGGCTCGCCGCACTACTACTCGGCCGGCTCGCAGGATGTCAACAACCGCTTCGCAGCCAGCGCACTCCTCTATGGCTCGCCACTGGTCGTGCCGATCCCCGACCTCCGCAGGACCGACCACCTGCTGATCGTTGGCGCCAACCCGATCGTCAGCCACGGCAGCGTGATGACAGCGCACCGTGTGCGTGACCAGCTGATGGACATCACCAAGCGCGGAGGCAAGGTCGTCGTGGTCGACCCGCGCAAGACGGAAACAGCGCGCCTGTTTGATCACGTCGCGATCAAGCCAGACGGTGACGCTTGGATGCTCCTGTCAATGCTGAATGTGATCTTCAGTGAAGGCCTCGCTGATCAAGCAGCTATCGAGACTCAGTCAAAGGGACTTGACCTGATCAAGGCAGCAGCCGCTGACTTCCCACCTGAGGCCACAGTCGACAGGACTGGCATTGCCCCCGACACGCTGCGCCAGATGGCCCGTGACCTCACCACCGCGAACAGCGCTGCTGTCTATGGGCGCACGGGTTCGTGCCTCGGACGCAGGGGAACGCTTGTCTCCTTCCTGCTTGATGTGCTCAACGTCGTCACTGGCAACCTCGACAGGCCCGGCGGCGCGGTATTTGGAAGGCCGCCGCTGGCGCTTGACGAAGTGGCTGAGCGATTCGGCCTTGCCTCTTACGCCTCGCGCCGGTCTCGGATTGGCGGCTTCCCGGATGTTCTTGGCAACTTGCCAGCCACCCTGATCCCTGAGGAGATTGAAACTCCGGGTGACAGGCAGATCCGCGCCCTGTTCGTCAGCGCAGGCAACCCAGTGCTCTCTGTCCCCGACGGAGACTCAATGGAGCGTGCACTGGGCAAGCTCGACCTGATGGTCTCACTTGACTTCTATGTGAACGAAACGAACGCCCACGCTGACTACGTCCTGCCCGCCACGACATTCCTTGAGCGCGACGATCTGCCGATTGCCTTCCTCGGCTTCCACACAACTCCGTTCGTCAACTACACGGACAAGGTTGTCGAGCCGCGCGGGGAAGCTCGCGAGGAATGGGAGATCATCGAGGACATCGCCAAGCCACTGGGCCTTACCCCGTCCAGCGTGCCGCCAGTGCGTTGGCTTGGCAAGTTGGGGATCCGCTTCAGCCCACAGTTCCTTGTTGACGCACTAGTCCGCGTCGGTCCCGATGGCGATTGGTTCGGGCTCCGCCGCAAGGGGCTCAACCTGAAGAAGATTGCTGCCAACCCGCACGGCATCGTCCTCGCCGAGCATGTAGCTACTGGCGAGCTGAAGACAAAGGTCCGCCACAAGGACAAGAAGGTTGACCTTGGCCCGCCCGAGATAGCCGCTGAGCTTGCTCGCCTGAGGGAGGCTGGAGTTGAAACTGATGCTGACCACCCGCTGCAGCTAATCGGCATGCGCGAGCTTCGATCCCACAACTCGTGGATGCATAACTCGCCACTCCTCACGCGGGGAGGTCGCACGCAGCCCCTTCACATGCACCCAAGTGACGCTGCCAAGCAAGGCGTTGCCGAAGGGCAGAGAGTGCGTGTTGCTTCCAAGTCAGGCGAGGTTGAGGTCGCAGTGGCACTCAACGAGGACCTAACTGAGGGCGTTGTCGCACTTGCCCACGGCTGGGGGCACCGTGGCGGCTGGAAGCTCGCCAACGAAGTAATTCCTGACGGAGTGAACGTAAATGTCCTTGCGCCCTCTGGCGTCCAGGACATTGAGCCGCTGGCGGGAATGGCATTCCTGAACGGCATCGCAGTCAGCGTTCAGCCAGCGTAGATAACCTCACGTCGTGCTCGCAACGACGACAACAGTCGGTTTCCCGATTGCATTCCTTGCTGGACTTGTCAGCTTCCTGTCGCCGTGTGTGTTGCCGCTAGTCCCCGGCTACCTCAGCGCAATCGCTGGAGTGACACCAGCAGACATGGAACACGCTGAGACGAAGCGGGTCCTGATACCGGCACTGATCTTCGTCGGCTCCTTCTCAGTGATCTTCATCCTGCTCGGCCTCACTGCCACTGGCATCGGCTCCTGGCTCGTTTCGCACCAGCGGACTCTTGAGAAGATCTCCGGCGGGATGATCATCGCGCTCGGTGTCGTGTTCGCCCTCAGTCCCTTCATTCCGCAGATGGCTCGCGAATGGCACCCCGGAGGCCTGATTGAAAAGGCTGGCAAGGGCGGCCCGGTGGTTGCCGGCATGGCCTTCGCCATTGCTTGGACGCCATGCATTGGCCCGACGCTCAGCGCGATCCTCGCCACTGCAGCCCTTTCCAACTCAGCGGCGCGCGGTGCGGGTCTTCTTGCCGCTTACTCGCTTGGCCTTGGGGTGCCGTTCATTCTCACCGCACTTGCCTTCGGGAAGATGACATCGGTGTTCGCGGTGGTCAAGCGTCATTACGGAGTGGTTGTCGTTGGTGGTGGGCTTGTGCTGATCACCCTTGGTGTTCTTATCTGGACTGGGGAGTTCTTCCAGCTCAACGCTCAAGCTCAGAATTGGCTCCAAGACCTTGGTCTCACCGACCCGGGCAGCATCTAATTCGCGCCAGATAGCAGATCTGAAATGGCTGTTTTGCAGGGAGTTTCGAACTTAGTTTGCGGCGGGCTTTAACTCCTAGTGCGCAACTAGGGTATTAGCTCCGTACTTCTGGTACTTTGCAAATAGGACAGCCCATAAGGGCAGTCCCCGCCCCAGCAGGAAGACAGCCAAAACACCATGACATTCGGCCAAACTGCAGCACTCGGCGCAATCGCCGGGCTCACGATCTTCATCGGTCTGCCGCTCAGCCGTGTCCGCGGCCTGAGCACCAAGGTGCGCCTCGCACTCGCAATGTTCTCGGTAGGCGTGCTCGCCTTCCTCTTTGTTGATGTCATGTCCCAAGGGTTCACGTTCGTTGAGGATTCGCTTAACGCTTTCAAGCACCACACTGGCTCGTTTGGCCAGGTTGCCCTCTACGCAGCTCTTCTCTCCGTCGGCTTCCTGCTTGGTAGCGCTGGCCTTGGCTGGCTCGACTCGAAGATGAAGGTCGCATCCAAGCCAAAGGTGGTTACTCCAATCGCCGGAGGCGATGCAGCAGCAACCATCTCCTGTGCCGAGACTCGCCACTTCGTTGATGAGGCAGAGATCGCCAAGCGCAAGGTCCTCCGCACTGGCCTTCTGATCGCTCTCGCAATCGGCATTCACAACCTTGGTGAGGGCCTCGCTATTGGCGTTTCAGCCCGCGCAGGGGAGATGTCACTCGCCACAGTCCTCGTTGTTGGCTTCGCTCTCCACAACGCGACCGAAGGCTTCGGAATCGTGGGCCCATTGGGCTCCGTTCGCCCAACATGGCGTTGGCTCGGAATGGCTGGTCTTATTGCCGGCGGGCCAACCTTCATTGGCGCGATGATCGGTTGGAGCATCCAGATTGATGCTCTGCAGGTCGCTTGCTACGCACTTGCTGGCGGCGCGATCTTCTATGTGATCGGTGAGATCTGGAACGCGATGCGTCGCCTAGGTCACCGTGAGCTCGGGTTGCTGATGATCGGCGTTGGCTTCATCGTCGGTGTTCTCACCGACCTTGTTGTTGCTTACGGCGGGGGCTGAGCGAAGCGAAGCCGAAGCCGGACCTTCGGCTTCAATCGGCGCCTGAGCGCCAGCTGATTCAGGAAGTCGGGCCTTCGACCCCGGCGATCGCCTCAGCAGCCCGCGTACCAATCGTCTTCTCCGTCAGCTGCTGACTGAAGCCTCGAGTCCTAAGGATCGCCCGCACCCAATGTGGGTAAGCGACAACTCGGCCGCGCTCCTCAATCCCGTCCACGATCTCCTTCACAGCTGGTGCCAGCGGGTAGATCTTCTGCATTGGGCCAGGGAACTTGGACCTCATCGCATCGCCAATGGGGCGGTCGAAGGCGTTGCTGACCATGTCTGTGTCTAGGAACGAGAAGTAGCCACAACCAACCGACACGCCGCTACCGGCGAGTTCGATGCGGGCGACATTGGCAAGCGCCTCACAGCCGGCCTTCGATGCGGCGTAGGCGGACATGCTTGGAGCATGGGCAGCTGCGGCAAGGGACGCAAGGGGAAGTAGATGGCCACGGCGAGCCTTCACATAGGGAATCGTCGCCTGGAGCGTGTTGAACACTCCGATCAAGTTGATCGCGATTACATCTTCGAAGGCTTGAGGGTCATGGTTCTCAATTGACTGCGCTGTCTCGATGCCAGCGTTGGCGACGACCACATCAATGCCGCCGAGCTTCGCGACCGTCCCGTCAACTGCCGCTGCAAGTGCGGCTCTGTCGCGCACATCTGCCTCAGCAACGAAGGTCTCAACCCCGTGTGACTTTTCAATTTCAGCAGCTACTTCCTGCATGGTTGCCAGTTCAATTCCCACAAGTGCTGGGCGTGCGCCGCGGCGGGCTACTTCCCGCGCAACTCCAGCGCCGATTCCGCGCGCTGCGCCTGTGATTAGAACTGTCCGGCCTCTTAAGTCAATTCGTTCGCTCATGGGCGAGGACACTACAGGCAAGCTGCCTAGCTAACTAGGAGTTGCTCTAGAGGATCGAGACGGCGTCGCGTTCGACCAGTGGCAGCTCAGGGTCCCAGCCAACTGGTCGCCCGTTGACTACCCAGCCGGAGTCAGCTGGATTGGGGAGTGAGAGTGTCTGGGCGATCGAGCCTAGGTCCCAAGCTGTGGTCGCGCTTCGCCTGCCTTCAAGCAGGAGGCGGACGCGTGGCGCGCTGCGCTGGATCGCCTCCATGTCCTGCGCATCATCAACATCGTCAAGGCCAATTAGGTCTGGGTCAGACAGAGTTGTCTCAACATCGTCAAGCAGCAGGTCGCGGGGGAGGATCTCCATTCCGATCTCCTGCATTGCCCGCGTTGGAGAGCGCTCACCACCGCTGAAGATCGCCAGCGCTTGCCCTGTTAGGGAAACCGGCCAAACGCTCGGAAACGGGCCTGGAGGGCCGTCTGGGCGGCCGATCGTGATTACCCGGTCTTCTGCCTCAACTGTCATCAGGCGGCGCAGCACAGCTGGGTGAAGCAGAGGCATGTCACAGGGGATTACGACGAGTCTGTCGGCCCTGCCAACAAGTGATTCCAACGAAGCTGTGATCCCAGCGAGTGGCCCTTGGTCTGGGAATGGGTCATCAACAACCTCAACTCCAGTGGGGACGCCCTCCGGGAGGTCTATGTCAGGGTCGGTTGAGTAGAGGGTGGGGCCGCCGCCAAGTACTCGCATGAGGATTCGCGTCGCCCGCGCACCAAGAGTTGATTGCCCAATTGGGCGCAGGGCCTTTGCTGGCCCGTCGCCAAGGCGTTCACCCTGACCGCCAGCAATCACTACGCCGGCAATGACTGCCGCCCGCTCCTGCTCCTCCATCGTCACGCTTCGTCGTAACCCGGTTCGCCAGGTAGAAGCACGCGCGCGACTTCGCCTTCCATGCTGACCCGTGGCTCAACAGGCTCAACCTGGAGGGCTGCTGCATGCTCGGCTAGAGCCTTGGCAGATTCAAAGACGCTGATCTGCTCCAAGTGCTTGATCGTTGGGAACACCATCTCCAATGTGCCCTCGCGGTGTGCGGCGAGTGCAGCTTCTGGCGCGAGCCAAGTGTGGTCAATGCACTCTTCGCCGTCAACGACAGCCTCTGCCCCTTCAGGCAGGTGGGCAAGGAAAAACCATGTGTCGAAGCGGATGCTCACAACCTTTGGGGTAATCCACCGTGAGAACGGGATCAGGTCGGCGGGAGCGCCGAGGTTGATTGACGCCTCCTCCTCAACCTCGCGCACTGCGGCTGCGCGGAGGGCATCCTCGCCAGCGCCTTCGTCAGCGTCTACTGCGCCGCCGGGGAATACCCAAACTCCGCCCATGAATCGGGCCCCGTGGCCGCGCTGGACGAGCAGTACCTCAAGTGATTCAGAACCGCCGCGCATGACGATGACTGTTGAAGCCGGCCTAGCGAAGGCGGGCTCACCGAGGTTGATCTCGGTACCTGGCTCTGGTCCGCTGATTTCAGTCACGCAACGCAGGTTACCCGCGAGCCCATACGCCGCCGAACTCACCCCTTACGATTCCCGCATGAGCGAATCAACTGCACAACTTTGGATGTGTGAAGCCTGCGGGTTTATCTATGACCCAGCAGAGGGCGACCCGGACGGTGGAATCCCCGCCGGGACTGCCTTCGAGGACATTCCGGACACCTGGTACTGCCCGGTGTGCGGTGCCAAGAAGAGCGACTTCGTTCTCTACGAGGACTAGGCATTTGAAGAGTCTGCGGGGGCTTTGGGAAATCTTTCCTTTAGCCCCCGCAACTTTCTTCGCGGCTTGCGGTTTCAATGGTCGGGCCAGTCACCGATTTATCCAAGACCCCGGTTCCGGAGGCTGGCCCACCTTCTAGCTCCGCAAGTTAGGCGGCAGGGAGGAAGCTACGCAACTCGGCGCATGGGTGCGCCGGTTCCACGTGAAGGCATTGACGCTTCAGCCTTAAGGCGCTCTGGGGCGTCCTCAGTGCTTGCATCTGTAATCGCTGCGGCTGTGATCTTCACAAGCTCCGCAAGCTCGTCACTGTTGATCCCAAGCGGCGGCATCAGCACGACAACATCACCAAGCGGGCGGATGATCGCTCCGCGCAACCTAGCTGCAAGCGTCACTAGGTGGCCTGTGCGGCGGGAGGGCTCAAACCCGCTCAGCTCAATTCCGCACATCAGGCCGCAGCGGCGGATCTGGGCAACCTGAGGCAGCGGTGCCACATGCTCGTCGAGGAGCGCCCCAAGTTGGTCAGCAGAGGCCGCAGCCCGCTGGACTGTGTCCTCAGTCTCGAAGATCTTGAGGTTGGCAAGAGCGGCAGCACAGGCAAGCGGGTTACCTGTGTAGGTGTGGCCGTGGAAGAAGGTCCGGTAGTCCTCGTGGGCGCCAAGGAAACCTTGGTAGATCTCCTCAGTGGCAAGAGTGGCGGCAAGCGGTAGGTAGCCGGCAGTCAGGCCCTTTGCGACACACATCAAGTCAGGGCGGACACCCTCGTGGTCACAGGCAAACATCCGGCCGGTACGACCAAAGCCAGTTGCGACCTCATCTGCGATCAGCAGAAGGCCGTGCTCGTCACAGAGCGCCCGTACTGCGCTTAGGTAGCCGGGTGGCTGCAGCAGCATCCCCGCAGCGCCTTGGACAAGGGGCTCAAGTACAACAGCTGCGATCTCCTCAGAGTGCTGGTCAAGGACGCGGCCGAGGCTTGCGATGTCACCAGGCTCAGCTTCGAGCGTTTCAAAAAGGAGGGGGCGGTAGGTCTCGTGGAAGAGGTCCATGCCGCCGACTGAGACTGAGCCGATCGTGTCGCCGTGGTAGGCCTCGCGCATCTTCACGAAGCGGGTGCGCTTCGTGTCGCCGTTTTGCGCATGGAACTGGAATGCCATCTTCAGTGCGATCTCAACCGCAGTGCTGCCGCTGTCTGAGTAGAACACTCGGTTTAGCCCTTCGGGGGCGATCTCGACGAGCTTGGCTGCCAGCTCAATAGCCCCCGGGTGACTCAAGCCGAGCATGGTGCTGTGGGCAACCTTGTCCAGCTGGGCGCGCACTGCGTCATCAATTTCCTTACGGCGGTGGCCGTGGACTGTGCACCACAGTGAGGAGACTCCGTCGAGGTAGGCATTGCCCTCTGTGTCAAACAGCCAGACGCCCTCGCCGCGCTCAATTACAAGCGGCGGCTCGTCCTTCTCCCAGCCCTGTTGCTGGGTGAATGGGTGCCAGACATGCTGGCGGTCAAGTGCCCGGAGGTCATCGCTCTTCACAGCACTGCTGACGCTAGTCCTGTCAGCGGATACGGCTGTTGCGAATTCCCGCAGAGAGCGGGTAGTTCAGAGCCAGTCTGAGGCTGGAATGCCACTGCCAGCAGCCTCAAACGCTTCCCGGGTGATCTCGTCAACACGGGGGATAGTCACAACTGGAACTCCTGTCGTCTCAGCGACAGTTAGGAGGTTGTCCTCTTCGATCATGTCTGGTGCGGTTGGCCACGGACCCATAACGATTCCTCGCACTTCAAGGTTCCTCTGCTGAAGCGCCTCCACTGTCAGCCGGCAGTGGCTTATGGTGCCAAGCCCTGGCCGGGCTGCGATCACCACTGGCAGGTCAAGCGCGACGGCAAGGTCAGCCACGGAAGTCGTGCGTGAGATTGGCACTAGCAGCCCACCGACTCCCTCAACCAGCAGCACTTCGTCCTCACCAGCTGCGCTCAGGGTCGCCTCGGCGATCCCTTCCACATCGAGCTCTACGCCAGCTTTCTCAGCAGCTAAATGGGGGGAAACTGCGGGGTCGAAGCGGAGTGGCGCAATCTCATTCGGGCTGGCCCCAGTTGCAGCAGCGAGTACCTGATGATCATGTGGTGCCTGCGGGGTTGGGGTTTCAGCCATTCCGGTAAGGAGGGGCTTGCGCACGACGACTGCTTCGCCTGCAGCAGCAAGCGCCGCAGCTATTGCAGCTGTAACGAAGGTTTTGCCAGCACCCGTATCAGTGCCTGTGATGAAGAGGCCGCGCGCTGGCATCTGGTCAGCCTTTGGGCAGCGAGGCTCTAGGCCGCGCGGCGGAAGTCGTCCGCCTCGGCTGCGAAGTCGAATACCTCGCCGCTGCGTCGGCTGGCACGGATCTCGCGGCCGCTGTCGCCAGGGGCGGTTGCTCCACGCTCTGTCGGGGCACCAGCTGGCTTGAGGCCAGTGGTGATGCAGGCTTCAGCGAGTGTCTCGGCGGCAGCTTCGAGCTCGGCTGGCTTGTGGGTTGCCATTACTGACAGGCGTAGGCGGGATGTTCCCTCTGGGACTGTCGGAGGGCGAATCGCCTGCGAGTAAAGGCCTCTTGCGAGCGCCTCTTCGCACAAGCCAGTTGCTGCGGAGGCTGAGCCGACGATCAGAGGAATGATTGGAGTCTTCTGCTCATCAACATCAAACCCGTTAGCCCTCAGCGCCTTGCGGAACACACGGCTGTTTGAGCGGAGCTTCTCAACCCGGCGGGGCTCCTCTTCAATGATTGTCAGAGCTTCCATTGCCCCTGCGATAGCTGGTGGCGGGGGAGCTGTTGAGAAGACAAAAGTTC
Source organism: uncultured Solirubrobacterales bacterium (assembly GCA_937973575.1). GTDB lineage: Bacteria > Actinomycetota > Thermoleophilia > Solirubrobacterales > Solirubrobacteraceae > WLNJ01. The sequence goes on from CALJKH010000202.1 coordinate 14,706, forward strand.
TCGCGCGGTTAGTCAGCCACTCGGCCATTTCAGAGCTGCACGCTGCATATGCGCCGTATGAGCCAAGCGCCTTACCAAGCGTGCCAACGACAACATCAACCTCGCCTGTCAGGCCAGCTGCTTCAACAGCACCGCGGCCCTCAGGCCCGACTACGCCGGTGGCGTGCGCCTCATCAACAATCGTGCGCGAGCCAAACCTGCGTGCGATATCGACGATGCCCTCAAGCGGGGCGATGTCGCCATCCATTGAGAAGACTGAATCGGTGACGATCACCGATGGGCGATCAGAGGCCTTAGACACGCTCCACTCAAGATGTTCAAGGTCGCAGTGGTCGTAGACGACTGTCTCAGCTCCTGCGAGCTTGCAGCCATCAATCAGCGAGGCATGGTTGAGCTCATCTGAGAAGACAACTCCGCCAGCTTGAGCGACCGCAGCGATCACGCCAGTGTTGGCGAGGTAACCGGAGCCGAACAGGATCGCTGACTCAGTGCCCTCAAACGCTGCCAAGCGCTCCTCAAGGCGCTTGTGGACTGTCATCGTGCCGCTGACAAGCCTGGACGCGCCAGCACCAACTCCCCAACGCATTGCAGCTTCAGCAGCTGCCTCGCGAACCCGGGGGTGGTCGGCAAGGCCTAGATAGTTGTTTGAGCAGAGCAGCAGAGCTGGGCGGCCATCCACGACTACCCGGGGCCCCTGCGGGCCACTGACAAGTCGCGTCCTACGGTGCAGGCCGCGGTCACGCAGCTCCTGCAGTCGATCGGAGAGAGCGCCCATCTCGGTGGTGCCTAGGCTGCCTTGCGGGCTGCTTCGCGCTCACGCGTGGCGCGCTCTTGGCCAACGTTCGGTGCGCCATCGGGACGTGGCGGAACCTTGCGCTTGCTCTCAAAGCGAAGCTGTGTGGCTGGGTCCCACATGCGGATCTCGAGCGCTTCAGTTCCGTCACCACTCGGCGCGGTTGCGATGTGCTCGCCGATCACGTCTGGTGTTTCACCCTCAAGCCAACCACTGCGGTTGTCTGGCCGTGGGTTAGCGCCGTTGTCGTCCTGGCGGGCCACGTTGAGGCCAAGCTCTTCAAACATTGCTCGGTCCTGCTCTGGAGTGTTGCCAAGAGTTGTCAGGAAGTTGCCCATCATCACGCCGTTGATTCCGGCCTTAACTGCCAGTGGCTGAAGGTCGGCGATGTTCTCAACGCGACCACCGCAAAGGCGGAAGAGTGCCTCAGGCATGATCAGGCGGAAGATCGCAATCCACTTAACAGCCTCAATTGGCTCCATGTAGTCGCGGTCACCGAACTTGGTGCCAGGGCGTGGGTTGAGGAGGTTGATCGGAACGCTCGTCGGGTTGATCTCAGCGAGCTGGAATGCCATCTCGACGCGTTGCTCACGACTCTCACCAAGGTTCAGGATGCCGCCGACGCAGGTCTCAAGCCCAGCCTCACGGACTGCATCAATCGTGCGGAGCCTGCCTTCGTAACGGACGGTGGAGGAAACCTCTGGGTAGTAGGACTCGGCGGTCTCAACGTTGTGGTGCACACGCTGGATCCCTGCCTCTTTAAGAGCCTTGGCGCGGGTTGGGGACATATGCCCAATTGAGACGCAGCGCTTCAGGTTGGTGTGCTCGGACACGAGCTTGGCGCCTTCAACGACCTTCTCGAAGTCTCGCTTGGAAAGGCCTTGGCCTTGGGTGACCATGCAGAAGCGGTGGGCGCCAGCAGCCTCAGCAGCACGGGCGTGCTCAAGGATCTGCTCTGGCTCCATCATCGCGTGCAGAGGAGTGTCGGCCTCCGCGTAGCGGGACTGGGCGCAGAAGCCACAGTCCTCAGCGCAGCCGCCTGACTTGGCGTTGACCAATGAGCACATGTCGGTTGAGTCACCGAAGTTCTCAACGCGTGCCTTCCAAGCGCGCTCAATAAGTGCTTCGATTTCTGGAAGTTCTTCGAGTTCACCCAGCTGAAGGGCTTCCTCACGTGTAATCAGCGACGGCATTGGGCGATGTCCTCCCTGGACGGGGTCGTGTGAACGGCGGCAGGGGTATCAAGCTACGCACGCAATCGGACGCAACGACGCCTTTTAATCAAGGAATTCCCGCTATTTGCGAAGGTCAGCCGAGGCTGATGAAGCCTGTGACCCAAGAGTCACGTGCTCGGTACTTCGCGCCAACGCCATCACGGCCATAAACGGTCGAGGTGTTGCCCTCGATTGTGTGGATGGCAGTACGGCTGGCGGAGCTAACGATGCCAGTGTGGTCGCAGAAGTTGCGCTTCGAGTTGCAACCGTAGGCAACGATGTCGCCTGCTGAAGGAATGAACTTCTTGCCGGCAGTAGTGGTCACATCGTGCCACCGCTTGTGGGCGATTCCCCATTGGACGATTCCTCCAACCGGGGGAGTCAGCTGCAGTGCGCGAACTCCTGCCATGCGCCAGACGGAGGAGGCAAAGATTGCGCACCATGCCCAACGCTCGCGGCAACTCGTTGGTGACCCAAGCGCGCAGATCACCTTGCTGCGGTTGGCGCTGTGGAGGTCCTCAAGAGTTGGGTTGTTGAGGAAGTCAGTGGCGATGCGGATCACATTGGCGCGAAGCGCGGGAAGGGTGCTGCTCGACGCTGTTACAGCTGGGATCAGCTTGAGGAGAGCTTCAGTCTGTTGGGGAGCCTTTGACTTGAGCCAAGGGAGAAGCAGGCTGTCAGGTACAGCAGCTCCAAGCTGGAGGTCGGCCCGGATGATTCCTGGGATCTCACCCGGAGGGATGTCGCCTGGGCCAGTTCCACCGGTGTCACCTGCGTGAGCAATCGGTGCAACATGGGCGGTTGTCTGAAGTGCCTTGTGGGCACCAAGCGCGCTTGGCTCAGTGGCAAGGCGTGGCGCGGCAGCGATGGCGGATGAGCCAGAGAAGGCAACCAGCACGGTTACGACTGCGAGTGCGACAAGGGCTGAAGCCCGGCGCGTGAGTGTCAAGTGCTCAGCGATAACAAGAGGAAGGGTACCCACTCAAGAAGTGGATCGTGTGACCTGAGTCACCAACTGCAACAACTTTGACAAACCTTTAAAAAGCCACCGAGGTGGCCCTAAAACTGGCTAAATGCCCTTGAACTCAGCAGGTCTACGCTCTGCGAAGGCCTCTACGCCCTCACGGAAGTCAGCCGAGGAGAAGCAGGCACGCCGAAGCTCAATTAGCTCCTGTTCAACTGCTGGATCAAGCTGACCAGCCTCATTTGCCAATTCACGCAGAATCCTCTTGTTACCGCGGATCGACAGCGGAGCGTTCGCAGCCAACTCTTTGGCCATCGCAATCGCAACATCGCCAACCTCGCCCTCAGCGGCAATTTCATTGACGAGTCCCCAGTCAAGTGCTGTCGCTGAGTCAATCCTGCGGCCTAGGAAGAACAGCTCACGGGTGCGAGGCTCCCCAATTGCGTGCAGGAACCGGCGCAGGCCAGTGTGTGAGTAGACAAGCCCAAGCTTTGCTGGCGGCATGCCGAACTTGGCCTCCGGCGCGGTGATCCGCAGGTCACACGCAAGCGCGATCTCCAAGCCGCCACCGATCGCATGGCCGGTGATGGCAGCGACTACAGGTACCTCGCAGCGGTCGAGTCCTTCAAGTGCTGATGCGAAGGGGTGGGCGATCAGCTTCTCTGCCTCTTCGGCAAAGACTTCCTCCGGAATGTCGCCGATGTCGTAGCCGGCGGAGAACATTGGCGCCTCACCAGTGAGGATTACAGCGCGGGCCTCGTCCGGTCCTGGAATCTCATTGGCAAGCGAGTCGAGGATGGGATGGTCAAGCGCCCCGCGCTTGTCGGGGTTGCTGATTGTCAGTCGGACGATCCCCTCAGCGGGTTCGTCACGCAGGACGGCGCCGGCCATCGTCAGTCGAGGATGACGAGCGTGTCGCCTTCGGAAACTGACTGACCTTCTTCGCAACGGATCTCGGCCACTGTGCCCGAATCCTCAGCTTCAACTGGCATCTCCATCTTCATCGACTCGAGGATTACGACTGTGTCGCCCTCGTCAATCGTGTCGCCAACCTTTACTTCGATCTTCCAGACGGTTCCGGTGATGTGTGCTTCAACGTCCGACACTTTGCCTCCCTAGCAGTGGAAATAACTTCAGTCTTGAAGGCGAAGCTATCGCCAGCAGCGGCGGTCGCAGGTACTCTGCGACACCAGTGCTGTTGGCAATTGATCAAGGAACGACAGGTTCAACCTGTCTTGTATTCGCGCCAGACGGCGAACTACTCGGCCGCGCGTACCGTGAGTTCAGCCAAGGGTTTCCAAAGCCCGGCTGGGTTGAGCACGACGCCAAGGAAATTCTTGAAGTCACTCTCGCTGTTGCCCGTGAGGCACTTGGCGACGCTGCAGTGCCAATTGGTGGCCTGGCTGGCATCGGCATCACCAACCAGCGTGAGACGACAGTGATTTGGAACCGTGAGACTGGAGAGCCCTACGCGCCGGCGATCGTTTGGCAGGACAGGCGTACCGCAGCGCGCTGCGACCAGCTCAAGAGCGAAGGGTTTGAGCCAACCATTCGTGAGCGGACAGGCCTTGTCCTCGACTCGTACTTCACTGCGACGAAGATCGAATGGCTCCTCGAGAACATCGACGGCCTGCGGGCGGAGGCTGACGCTGGCCGTGCTCTAGCCGGCACGATTGACACTTGGCTTGCTTGGAACCTGACCGGCGAGCACGTGACCGACCCGTCAAACGCTTCCCGCTCGCTCCTCTTTGACATTCGCTCAGGTGAGTGGGACCAAGAGCTGCTTGACCGCTTCAACATCCCTGCACAAATCCTTCCGCGGGTGGTGCCAAGCGTTGGTGTTGTTGGCGATGTTAAGCCGGAGCTTCTTGGCGGCCACAGCGCGCCGCTTGCCCATTCAAACTAAAGACGAGGATTTGCCGCGCTTTACGCTTTATATTAAAATGCAAAAGGCAGAAGCAGATGCCAAAGCAGTTGATAAACAGCAAACCAGATCTTAGGGCGAGCACCGTATTCCAAATCCTGTGATGCGGGCCCAAGGCTTGGAGTCAAACTCACTTTTTCAGACGTTCGGTCAATTCGACCGCCTTACCTAAATAAGAAGATGGTGTCATCTCCAGTAACAAAGTTTTTGCATCGTCTGGAATCCTCAGGCCACGAATAAAGGTTTGTAAGTCAGCTTGGTTGATACCTTTGCCACG
>CALJKH010000203.1 GCA_937973575.1 uncultured Solirubrobacterales bacterium
GCTCTTCGCCGCGACGACGCTCGGGCGGGCAGTTGTCGCGCTATGTCGCTCCGCGTTTGACCCCCAGAATGCGACGGCCGAGGATGGGCTTGCGTGGGTAAGGGCGGCCGCGGGGCCCCAGTTGATTTCCACCGTCGACGCCATTGAGGCTGAGGTGCGCGTTAAGGGGCTCTCAAAGGCGAAGGATGTACTTCTCCGCTGGAAGGACGCAGGAGGCTCTCTGGAGCCTCTAGATGCCCTTAGAAAGGTCACCAACTCGGCTGACTTCGCTGATGTGCTGGCCAGTGCTGCTGACCAGCTGATGAGCGCATCGCTGGAGGAGCCCGGAGTGAGGATGAAGCGGGACAGCCTGTTCGACGCCAACGTCGTCTCAGCTGTAGCAAAGGCAGGTAACGACCTCTGGGACATTCTCGATCGCGACGACCCTGCCCCGATGCTGGCCGAGCTCTCCGCCTTACAGGTGGACATTGACACCGGCGCGCCACGCCCCAACGCAGTCCAGTTCACCGATGCCTCATCAATCCGGGCGCGGACTGTGGAGGCGATCGTGGTGCTTGGGCTTGAGCAGGGGTCGTTCCCGGCGTCCCCGCCGCCTGATCCGTTCCTCTCGGACACGCCCGCCGACTCTGTTGGCGAGCTTGGGCTACCTGCGTCCGATGACCTGCGTTGGTCAAGTGCAGCAGCTCGGCATGCCGCAGGTGAGCGCGAGCGCTTCGTCGCCTGCTTCGCGAGGGCTAGGCAGGGCGTCAGCTTGGTCGTGCGCAGTACCGATGACTCAGGTGGAGAGGTTGCATCGTCGGTGTTCCTAGACGAGGTCCTCCGTCTGCTTGGAGTTGAGGCCTCAGCCTTGGAACATCGTTCAGCTGGGGCAGTCGCGCCAGCGTCTCAATCTGCGCCCGGGCGTTCAGCCCTCCGTCAGGCCGCGCTTGCTGTGGACAGCTCAATTCCCCCTGGGCTTCCGCCAGAACTGAGTGAGGCTGCCCGTGCCTGCATTGAAGAGGAGTACGAGAGCGTTGTTTCTCCTAGCCGTCTTGAGGCCTATTGCGAGTGCCCGATCAGCTGGCTCGGTGGCAATGTTCTAGACCCCGAGGACATGGAGCCCGAAGGTGAACCAACCTTCCGCGGCACCACTGTCCACCTAGCTCTTCAAAAGGCAATCCAAGTCGCGATTGATGAGGGCGACGGCACAGTCTCCGAGCCAATCATGGGTAAGGCCCGGGAGGCGATCCGGGAGGCGATCAAGGAACGCTCGCTTGAAGCAGCGGACACGCTCGCTGCAAAGGTTGCTCTGCAGCGATCGGAAACGATGGCATTGCAATGGTTGGACGCCGAACTTGAGCGTGACTGGAAGGTGCCCGCCCGCCACCTCGAGTTTGACTTTGGCTCGAAGGATGTGCCACCACTTGACCTTGGTGAGGGAATTGAGCTGCGCGGCACTGTGGACCGCATCGACATCCTCGGCGAAGGGGAGGAGCGGCGCTTGATCGTTCGCGACTACAAGAGCGGCACGAGTGTCTGGGCGCAGGCGACATGGGAATCGAAGCGCAGGTTGCAGGCCCCTCTCTACCTTTTGGCGGCGATCCAACTTCTTGGCGGCAAGCCGGCCGGTGCGTTCTACGACTCGGTCAAGAGCCGCACCCTGCGCGGTGCGATGGTCGACGGAACCCCCGGTACTGACTCACTGACATCTACAGATGTCATCTCAGCCGAGCAGCTGCAGGCGCTGATTGACGGTGCTAAGGAGCGGGCACAGGTAGCAGTTCGAGGAATCCGCAAGGGCTACCTGACATCGGACCCAGACCACTGCTCAGGCGGTTATGGCTGTCGCTATCCATGGCTGTGTAGGCCCGACCGATGAGTAACAAGCAGATCACTTGGCAGCCGGAGCAGGAGGCTGCAATTGAAGCTCGCCACGACGAAGCGATCGTGGTCGCTGGCGCGGGCAGCGGTAAGACCGGCGTGCTGTCGGAATGTGTTGCTCAGTCGGCTGTCAACGATGGCCTTGAACCCGACTCAATCCTTGCCATCACGTTCACGAGGAAAGCCGCGGCGGAGATGCGGCGCAGAATCCGCAGGCGTTCCCTTGAGCTTCTGCGCGACCGTGATGGGCTGGACTCGCTTCCGCAAATCCCGGACAAGGAACCGGAGATCTCAACAATCGACTCCTTCTGCCAAGGGATGGTGCGCAGGAATGCACTTGAGCTAGGGATCGACCCTCGTTTCGAGGTCGTTGATGACAGCGACCCAGAGTTGACAGAGGCAGCCTGGTCAGGAGCGATTGCGGCGGTAGGTGACGACCTTGGGGTCGCACTCTTGGAGTACCTCGCCAAGTACGACGACAACCCGAGGGCTCCGCTTGAAAAGAACATCCGCAGCGTTTATGGCCGACTCCGAACTGGTGGCATGGAGAAGCCCTACCTGGAGATCCCGAATGAGGAGGACCTGAAGAGCGCAGTTGGGCAGGCGCTAAACGAGGCTCGAGTTCTGGCCCTCAAGTTCACTCAGGAAGCTGCGGGCTGGAGGCAGCTCGCAACCCTCGACAGTGCCCGTGAGCTAGCCGAGCGGATCTCGTCGCTTGGCGATGCTGACTACGCAAGCGCACCCAAAGCCTTCTACCCAAAGCCGGGCAAGGTGGCAGAGCTAGTTGAGAGTGACACTCGCGTTGAGCTTCACGAAGCTCTAGTTCGGCTGAACGAGGCGCAGACAAATCTGCGGGCACTTCCTGACTTGAGGATCACAGCTGCACTACTTGGCGCTTATGCCGAGTCGATGGTGGAGGTCAAGGCAAGGCTTGGCCAGCTGGACTTCCAAGACCTCGTGTTACTGAGCCTTCGCCTTCTCGAATCCCGCAAGGCGGAATATTCAGGGGCTGGAGACTGGCGCCCGCCGGCTGCTCAGTTCAAGCGTGTGTTTGTCGATGAGGCGCAGGACATCAACCGTTTGCAGTCGCGACTGATCGAGCTTCTCGCGCCTGAGGGCAAGTACTACTCAGTTGGTGATGCTGCGCA
>CALJKH010000204.1 GCA_937973575.1 uncultured Solirubrobacterales bacterium
AGCGAACGCGATTGACAGGTTCTTCTTGCTCACAGTGAGTCTCTCCTCTGTTCAATCCGGTTCCAATACCCGGAATCTGAAACGGAATCGTACATGTTTCCCGGGCGGATGCAAGTGGCGCGTTGGCGCTCTGGCAAAACCTCACTGTATTTGCAGGGCGATGGCGAGAGAAATCTTTGGAACGGCAGCGCGCATCCCGTAAATCGAAAGGTGGCTTCCATCTGTGCGGATTGGCTGCCCAGCCACGATCGCAGGGCACACATCCGCAAAGCAGTAGACGTCCGTGAGGCCCACATAGCCAGCCCCAGCATCAGCAGATAGTCCCCCAAAGGAAGAGTCAAACGCTGCTCCCAGCCTCGCCCGGGCAGCTGTCGCATTACAGGTACTCAGCTCGTTACCTCTGCCAAGGCACCGCTCGAATGAGTGGGCAGCTGGCGCCACGCCGATCCAGAGGACATGCCTAGCGTTAATTCGAAGTGCTCTGAAGAACTCCACCGTCTTCGACCGATTGCGGACAACCGCCATCGAAAACACAACCAGAGCTGGCCTTAGCCGAGCCACCTCGGCAAGTGCGAATCGCGCAGTTCGCGCGCACGACTCGCCGTCACTGTTTGTCTTAGTCGACTCTGTGTCCACTGGATCGCAGGCAGTCGCAGTCACAGTCGTAAGCGTTACCCCGCGAGGAAGGACAGCGGCAAGCGTCTGGCGCCACTGGGCGGCATAGGAGTTGCCGTATAGGACGACATTTCTGCTGACCCCAGCTGGCCACCTGATTCCGTCAGCGCCCTGCCCCGGAAGGGTGCACGCCGCGACTGCCTTGGGCGTCGTGACTTCCCAACACCCTGCCGGCCCAAGCTTTCTGCCTGCTGCGGCGAGACGAAGGCTCTCCTCGCTTGCTGTCTTTGTCGCGACTGCCTGCTCAAGCTTTGCCTGCCAGTCTGAGATCGGCACTCCCGCCAGCGCGGCTGACGCCTGCGGATAGGACGGTTCAGGCCGGACGAAGACAACTAGGACAACCCCAACTGCTGCGGCAAGAGTCGCCATCACAACAGCGGACTTCCGCGATGGAGCGCCTTCACGCCCCCTCCCGATCTTCCTAAACGGCTGCTCGATCCACCGCCAGCTCAGCCACGAAACGCCGACGCAGAATGTAAACAGGCCAGCAGCCCTGAGCGGATGCGAGGTTCGCTCAATCCAAGCGGTGCCACCAGCAAAAACGATGATCGGCCAATGCCAGAGGTAAAGGCTGTAGCTGATGCGGCCAAGAAACCGAACTGGCCGAAGGGACAGCAGGTAATCAGTCGGCGTAGCACCGGTCCCCCCACCCCAAAGCACTAGAGCTGCCCCAACCGTGGGAAGCAGCGCCATTACGCCTGGGATCGCCGTCTTCGGAGTGATCAGCAGCAGTCCGAGAAGGATCAAGCCCAGCCCGATCAGACCAGCAGCCTTTGCCACCCCAGCACTTGGCGCCGCCCGCCTGTGTGCCCAAAGAGCTAGCGCCGCGCCTAGAGCCAGCTGCCAGGCCCTCGTGAATGGCGAGTAGTAGGACACGACTGGCGAATCACCGCATGTGATCAGCGCCCAGATGAACGAGGCGATCCCAAGCACCGTGACGGCACCGAGAGCAAGCGAGTCCCACTTGATTCTGGATCCACGCTCTTTCAGGGCAAGCCAGACGCCTGTCGCGCCGATCAAAAGCAATGGCCAGACGAGGTAGAACTGCTCCTCAACCGCTAGCGACCAGTAGTTCTGAAGTGGCGAGAGCGTCCGGTTGATCGCAAAGTAGTCAGTTGCCTGATGCATCAGGTGCAGGTTGGCCGCGAAGAAGGTGGCCCAGAATGCGTCTGCCTGGACCTCGCGGAAGCGAATGAAGTTGAAGTCGAGCTTGGCGACTAGCAACACGACAGCGATCACTGTCAGGGCCGCAGGAAGGATTCGCCTTGCTCGCCGGGTGTAGAAGCCCTTCAACGAGATTGCCTTGGAGTCGCGCTCTGCCCCTGCAGCGCGTTCATCGGCAAGGAGTCCTGTGATCAGGAAACCGGAGATGACGAAGAAGACATCAACTCCGACAAACCCCCCTTTGAAGCCGCGGACGCCGAAGTGGTCAGCGACCACCATCAGGATCGCGACTGCTCGAAGGCCCTCAATGTCGGGCCGGAAGGCCATTCGGCCTTTTGTCGGCGAAG
>CALJKH010000205.1 GCA_937973575.1 uncultured Solirubrobacterales bacterium
GTGGAGCTAGAAACCTCGGTGACATGTGAGCGGTGGCAGTGTGCATCTCCTATCGCCAACCATCGCTGACGCTGTGTAAATGCCTCCTCAGGTAGGAGCAAAAGAACGGTAAAGAGCCCACCAAGAATCGAGAGTCCAAACTGGTAAGCCGCCCCACCACCATTTAGCTTTCGCTCCATGGCCACGGTTGACATTGCACCCCTGTCACTTCCACTGCCCGGCGGAAGCGAAGGCGCAACAGTCACAGTCCGCCCGCTGCTGACAGCCGAACTGGCAGTCCCACCCGGATTCTTCGACGCGCCAAAGGGCAAGCTGGGGCAACTGAAGATCTGGCTGAAGATGCTGCGCGGTGCGAATGCTGAATGGCCTGACGTGCCAGTCCCAGCCTTCCTCGTTACCCACCCCACCGCTGGCAACTTTCTGATTGATACTGGCCTCCACCGCTCCTGCTCGCATGAAGGTGGTGGCAACCTCGGGATCGTCAGCCGCTTCTACCGAATCACGATGAACCCAGAGCAGAGCGCTGCTGAGCGGTTGAAGGCGCGCAACATTGACCCGGAGTCATTGCGCCTAGTCGTGATGACCCACCTCCACAACGACCACGCCTCAGCCTGTAAAGACTTCCCGAATGCGACCTTTGTGGCCGACACAAAGGAATGGGAGTCAGCCCACGCGCGTGGCGCCTGGCAGAACGGCTACGTCGGCGAGCAATTTGACATCGCTGTTGACTGGCGCGGCATTGATTACTTCAGCGATGACGCAGAACACTTCGCAGGGTTCTCCCGCACAGTGGACCTGTTTGGTGACGGGTCGGTTCGACTGGTCTCCACGCCCGGGCATGCGGACGGGCACCAGTCGGTAATCCTCCGGCTCGACCACGGCGAGATCCTCGTAATGGGTGACGCCGCGCCCACGATGGCGATCCTCAACGGCGACGCAAACCCTCTCCTTCACGCCGACCGGCACCAGTTCCAACGCAGCCTTAGGGAGATTCGCACCTATATGACGCAGACTCCCAACGCACTCGTGATCCCAGGCCACGAACCAGAAGCATGGAACAAGCTGGACGCCGTTTACGGCGGCGGGAGTGCCAGTTAGTTAGCAGTCGGCTGGCTTGCGCTTGACGCGCGCGACTTACGAACTGACTTGATCACAGCGCGGCGGCCCTGAGTTTCGAGAGCGTCGTAAATAGTTGTGATCTGGCGAAGCACCTCGTCAGCGACCTGCTGCTGCTGCTCACGGGTTGAGCCTTCAACCTTCTCCCAACGGATTGGCTCGCCGTACTGGATCGTCACCTTCGGCAGGACGAGCTTCTTCCAGTGGCGCACATTGCCGGACCCGTGAATAGCGATCGGGACGATTGGAACGCCGGTATCGAGAGCAAGGCGCCCAATGCCGGCCTTTGCCTCAGTGCCGATGCCACCTGTGCGCGAACGGCCACCTTCGCAATACATGAGCACGCAACCACCGTCATCAAGGATTGTCTCCGCAGTGATGAAGACCTCCTCATCGCGGACTCCGCGACGCACTGGGAACACACCACCATGGGTGTAGATCCACTGCATCGGCGGCTTAAAGAGTTGGCTCTTCGCCATGAACCGCACATGCCTTCGGATGGACATACCTGCGAAGAAGTGGTCCAAGTTGGAGAAGTGATTTGGGGCGAGGATCACTGGGCCGTCGGGCACGTTTTGAGGGGTGATCGACTTGCCGCGGTAGACAATCCAGCCAATCAGGCTGGTGACGATACGAACTAGTTCGTAGACGAGGTCAGGCTTGCGGGTCCTTGAGCGCTCGTGGAAGCGATCGAAGTACTCACCAGGGCGATCGTCCTTGTAGACCTGCGCCTTGATTCCTGAGGGGTCGTGTGGCTTGTCTGCCATATAGGGAGCCTAACTGGAGCGGGCGCGATCAAGCGCGCTGTGCCAGCCGGCTAGAAGCTCTTCGCGCTGATCTGCGCTTATCGAAGGCTCGTGGGTGATCCTCACACGGCGCCCCTTGGAAGCATCGTCCAATGTCATCGCGCCGACTCCAACGCCTGCGGCGAAGGCTGCACCCATCGCTGTTGTCTCAGAGACCTCGGGGATGCTCAGCGGCACGCCAAGAAGGTCAGCTTGGAAGCCCATCAGGAAGTCGTTGGCTGTTGCCCCACCATCACCGCGCAACTCCGCCAGCTCATAGCCGGACGAGCCAACCATTGCGGTGACAGCATCAGCCACTTGGAATGCAATGCCTTCCAGAGTGGCGCGGACAAGGTGAGCCTTGGTTGTCCCGCGCGTAATGCCGGTGATCGTGCCGCGGGCATCAGCATCCCACCAAGGTGAGCCAAGGCCGGTCATCGCTGGCACGAAGTGGACGCCGTCAGTTGACGCAACTGATCTTGCTAGAGCCTCAGTCTCAGCTGCTGACTCGATCAACCCCAGGCCGTCACGGAGCCATTGCACTGCGGCGCCTGCCACGAAGACGCTGCCCTCAAGCGCATAGTCGAGGCGATCGCCAATCCCCCACGCGACAGTGCTGAGCAGGCCGGCAACTGGTGGTGGCGCTGTGCGGCCAGCGTTCATCAGCATGAACGAGCCAGTCCCGTAGGTCGCCTTCGCCTCACCCGGCGTAAAGCAGGCCTGGCCAAACAGCGCAGCCTGCTGGTCGCCGAGGAGCCCAGCGAGCGGCGCGCTGTGGCC
>CALJKH010000206.1 GCA_937973575.1 uncultured Solirubrobacterales bacterium
GTTCTTCTGAACCTCAAAGTAGACATCGTCCTCGCCAAAGATCTGAAGGAGTTGGTCAGCGTGTTCCCGAGCCTCGTCAGGCCGGTCATCGCCTAGGAGGCTGCAGATCCGTGAAGAGAGACAGCCGGTAAGGGCGATGACTCCCTCCGAGTGCTCCTCCATCAATGCCGCGTCGATCCGTGGCCGCCCAGCATTGAAGCCCTCCGTGAAGCCCTTTGAAGTCATCTTCACGAGGTTCTTGTAGCCCTCATTGGAGGACGCGAGGAGCGTCAGGTGGTTCAAGCGCTCGCGCGGCCCATCCTTCTTCAGACGGTCATCGGAGTAGTAGATCTCGCAGCCGAGAATCGGCTTGATTCCTTGCGCCCGGCAGGCTTTGTAGTGCTCAAGCGCGCCGTTCATCACGCCGTGATCGGTAAGCGCAAGGGCGGGCTGATCAAGCTCGGCGGCCCGCTTCGCAAGAGCGTCAATGCTTGAGAGTCCATCTAGGAGTGAGTACTCCGAATGTACGTGAAGGTGGACTGTTTGACCGTCGCTCATCTACAGACCAATCTAGGAGGACTGTCGGATGGGCGAACGGGAGCTACCAATCACCCTCAATGCCGCAAGTTCAGCATCTGCATCTCCAAGGTCCAGATGCCCAGAGCCACCGGTCCCGGCCTCTTGCCCGACAGCCCAGCCGAGGACATCGCTAGCCGCAGTCACGATCCGACAGTCTGCATCTGGGTTCGCGCCAAGCCGGATCGAGATTGGAGTGCCAGGTGTTAAGTCAACAGTCACGTCATAGGCGGGCCGCAGCGGATCAACATGAGCGACGAGACTTGGAACGCCATCGAGCACTGCTGGCCGTGCCACGCGGACCAGCTGCCAGAACGCGAACGGGTCAATGACTGCACCGGCTGAAGCGAGATCGCCAAGCGAAACTGGGAGAGCAGCGAGCCTCCTCAGAAGATCTACTCCCTCCCGCTGCCGACGCCGTGCCTTCCGCTGGCCCAGAGCCAGCTGAGCAAGACGGGCCTCACTGCACTTGACCGACGGGATTCGGCGCGACGGCGATGCCGCCCAGTCGAGCCGGGTCTCGTTGCCGCGTGCGGCGGCACGGATTGTCTGCCCGGAAGCCATTCGGAGGTCAAGGAGACCCGTTGGGGAAACCCTGTGAAGCTGCGTGAGCAAGGCGATAACCCAGCGCCCAACTGAGGGTGCGTCCTGTGCAATCAGATCGGGAAGGTGAGTCGTTGGCCAAAGCTCTGAGTAGGAGGTCAAGAGAACGGATGAGCGCAACGCGTCAAACGCCTCGCTAATGCGTTCGGCTTCCTCTGGACGCTCGACGCTTACCGGTGTGGCCAGTGCCTCAAAGCGACTTCCAAGTTGCTCAAGGGGAACCTCGCTTGCCACCGCGGGAACATCGTCAAGCGGGGCTTCTTCGGCGATGGGTGCCTGAGGTGCTGAGGTTGCGGCCGACTTGGAGGCGTGGAAAAACGCAGCTTCCGACCGGATCGCCTTGGCCCTCAAAGCCGCGGGAGTTAGGACAGGCTCACCATCCGTCTGGATGTGCTTGCGGGCCTCGTCAGCAGCCACCGCAGGGACCCCGCCCACCAAGCGAAGGTGGGAGCGCTTATTTGGGTCAGATGATGCCTCGGGAACCATTCACGCGAAGGTACTCGCGCGGGCGGACCTAAGGCTGACTATTCCCCGGAAGCTGCGGGATTGTTTCGCACCTGCCACGCCATCCGTGACTGAAGCGAGAAGAGCTCGATGAACCCTGGTGAAGCTGTCTGACGGAAGAGTCCACCTGACTCACTGAAGGTCGCTAGCTGGCTGTCATAAACAGCGTTAGATGAGGAACGCGTGACAACTGTCGCTGAGCCCTTGAAGAGCTTGATCCCAATCGTGCCAGTGACCATCTCGTTGGAGGCGTCCATGAAGGCGTCAAGGTCCGTGCGCAGCGGCTCCCACCAAAGACCTGCGTAGACGAGCCATGCCCATTGCTCATCCATTGCCTCCTTGAAGCGGTTCTGATGGCTCGTGCCACAGAGACGCTCAAGCTCGCGGTGAGCTGAAAGAAGGACAGTCGCGGCTGGAACCTCGTAGATGTCACGAACCTTGAGGCCGACAATTCGGTCCTCAATGTGGTCAAGGATTCCAACCCCATGCTCCGATGCAACAGCACCCACTCGCTCGATCAGGTCGATAATTGAAAGAGCCTCGCCATCAATTGACACGGGAATGCCCTTCTCGAACCCAATGTTGATTGTCACACCGGTGTCAGGGGCGTTTTCAGGGATCGTTACGAGCTGGAAGACATCGTCCATTGGAGCCTGATTGAGGTCCTCAATCCAGCGGCCCTCGGATGAGCGACCCCAAAGGTTGTCGTCGATTGAGTACGGAGCAACCTCGGTTCCACCCTTCATCGGAATGTTGTGCTCGCGGCAGTACTCCATCTCCTCTTCGCGGCCCATTGCCCATGACCTCACAGGAGCAATGACCTTCAACTCTGGCCCAAGCGTCGCAACTGTCGACTCAATCCGGACCTGGTCATTCCCCTTGCCTGTGCAGCCGTGGGCGATCGTGTCGCATCCCGTCTCGCGGGCTACATCGACAGCGATCTTGGCAATCAGCGGCCGGCCAAGGGCAGTGAACAGCGGATAGCCGCCGCCGTAGAGAGCGTTGGCCTTAATGGCAGGAACGATGTATTCGTCGGCAAATTCCTGGCGAGCGTCAACCACGCGCGCCTCAACGGCACCCAGCAGCTTGGCCTTGTCAACAACCTCAGTGTAGTCCTCATCAGGCTGGCCTAGATTGACAGTCAGCGTGACAACCTCGGCTCCATAGTTCTTCTGAATCCAGTGCAGCATCACCGAGGTGTCGAGGCCTCCGCTGTAAAGAAGCAGGACACGCTTGACGGACTCTGGATCCGCCTCGTAGGAGGTGGTTACTGCTGGATGGACGAGTTCTTCGCTCACGGGACCCAAAGCCTACGCACCATCGGCCTTCGACGCTGTCAGGAGACGCTTCAGCCGCTCCAGAGCGTCGTCAACCTCAGCCTCGGTGATAACCAGCGGCGGAACTAGACGGACAGTCGTAGGACCGGTGGCATTAATGATCAGCCGTTCCTGGCTGACTGCTCTCCCAACGAGAGCTGGTGCGTCGCCATCAATGTCGAACCCGATCATGAGGCCCCTGCCCCTGATATCGCCAACTCCTTCAATCTCAGCAAGCCCGGCCCGAAGCTGGTTGCCTCTTTCCATCACACCCGCAAGGAAGCCATCAGCTTGGATTACGTCTAGAACCACTCCGGCAGCTGTCGTGACCAGTGGTCCGCCAGCGAAGGTTGAGCCATGATCGCCCGGCTGAAGAACAGTCTCGAGGTGAGAGGCGGTGACAAGAGCTCCAATTGGGAGCCCCCCTCCGAGCCCCTTAGCGAGCGTGATCGCATCGGGACGGACTGGCGTCTGTTCATAGGCCCACAGCGAGCCGGTGCGCCCGGCGCCAGTCTGGACCTCGTCGAAGATCAGGAGTGCACCAACCTCGTCGCATGCCGCGCGTGCAGCTAAAAGCACCTCGTCTGGCACCTCGTGGATCCCACCCTCGCCCTGGATCGGCTCAAGCAACACGGCAGCCGTGTTAGGCCCCACCGCATCTCGGATGGCCTGCGGATCGGCACAAATGGCGTGAAACCCAGGAACCAAAGGTGCAAATGGGGCTTGCTTCTCTTCCTGCGGAGTCGCAGAGAGTGCGCCCATTGTGCGCCCGTGGAACGCCCCATAGAGAACGACAATCTCACCCTCTGGCTTATGGCGCCGAGCCAGCTTGATCGCCGCCTCGTTCGCCTCTGCGCCGCTATTGCAGAAGAACACCTTGCCACCGATGCTTGACTGGGAAAGACGAGCTGCTAGCTCCACGCCCGGAGCTGTGTAGAAGAGGTTCGACACATGAAGCAACTCTTGGGCCTGCTTGTCAACCGCCTCAACCACGGCCGGATGGCAGTGACCAACGTTGTCAACAGCGATGCCGGCAAGAAGGTCCAGATATTGGTTTCCATCGGAGTCCCAGAGGGTTGATCCCGACCCGCGGACGAATTCCACCGGGAACCGCTTGTAGTTGGGCATCAGATAGGACGCTTCAAGCGCCTGAAGATGCTCAAGGCCCATGTCAGGCGTCCGGAACGATCTTGGTACCGCAGCCGTCAAGCGTGAAGAGCTCAAGCAGCAACGAATGCTCTACCCGGCCGTCAACTATGTGGGCAGATGCCACACCGCCCTGGACTGCATCGACGCAGGCACCCAGCTTCGGCGCCATTCCACCTGACACGCCTTCCAGCTTGGACAGAACCTCGCCGACGCGCACCTCGGAAATGACGCTTGCTTCGTCAGCTGGATCCTCAAGCCAACCTGCAACATCGGTAAGGAACACGATCTTCTGTGCGCCAAGCGCCTTGGCGACTGCGCTTGCGGCCTCATCAGCATTGACATTGAGGGACCGGCCGTCGGCGTCAGCCGCGACCGAAGCAACCACCGGAATGTAGTCCTCAGCGATGTGTTCGAGCACACCAGTCTCAACCTTGACGATTCGGCCAACGTCCCCGATGTCCTCACCTCCTGGACCAGCAATCCGTTCAGCCCTAAACAGCAGGCCGTCGTCTCCGCAAAGGCCTACTGCAGGCTGGCCGTGACGCCCAAGCCTCAGAACTATGTCCTTGTTGACCTTGCCGACTAGAACCATCTTGGCTATCTCAACTGTCTCCTCATCTGAGCGCCTCAGGCCGCCCACAAACTCAACCGGCATGTTCAACCGCTCCATGTAGGCCGTGATGTCAGGACCGCCGCCGTGAACGACCACTGGGTTCAGGCCTACATATTTGAGAAGAACGACGTCACGCGCGAACTCTTCCCGCAACTGCGGGTCCTCCATCGCAGCTCCGCCGTACTTGATCACGACTGTCTTGCCGTGGAAGTCGCGGATGTATGGAAGGGCCTCTAGGAGTGTTGCGATATCGCGCATTTGTCGAACTCCGTCTATGTGGTGTATTCGCTGTTGATTGTCACGTACTCATGCGAGAGGTCCGAGAAGAAAACCTCGCACGCTGAGCCACTACCTGGGATCCGAACCAAGTAGTCCACCTCCGAGCCAGAGACTGCCTCGGCAAGAGCCTCTTCGTCAAATGGCACTGCAGCTCCTGCAGAGCAAACTTGAACGCCCTCAATCTCAATATCTACAGGCAGCCGTGATGAATCCGGTAGAGCCATGCCGACCGCCTGAACAATGCGGCCCCAGTTCGGGTCACCACCATGGAGTGCTGCCTTTACTAGCGGGGATCCAGCGATCGTGCGGGCAACATGCTCAACCGTCTGGTCCTCCCCGCCCTCCACAACCAACCTGCCAACTCGTGCCGCTCCTTCGCCATCAGCAACGATCGCGAGCGCTAGGAACCTCAGGATCACATCGAGCGCCTCGCCAAAGGCAGCTTCGTCAGCGGTCTGCGGCGCAACCTCAACGCCGCTGGCCCCGGACGCCATCATCAGAACCGCATCGTTCGTCGACATTTGCCCATCGACGCTGATCCGCTCAAAGGAACGCTTCACAACTGTCCCGAGCAGTAGATCGCAGGTCTCAGAGGACATCAGAGCGTCTGTCTCAATGAAGCAGAGCATCGTGGCAAAGGCCGGCCGCATCATGCCAGCGCCCTTCGCCTGGGCTGCAATCCTGACGCTGCCGGAGGGAAGCTCAATGGTGGCCGTAATCCGTTTAGGGCCATTGTCTGTGGTCATGATCGCCTCAGACAGCTCGATATGCGAATCCTCGGAGAGCGCATCAGCTAGCACCGGCGCAGCAGCCTCAACTTTGCTCACATCGAGCCTCTGCCCGATCACACCAGTGCTGTAAACCGAAACCTGTGACGGCTCAATGCCGACTGCCCCTGCGGCTGCAGCCTGCATCCGCAATGCGTCTTCGTAACCATCCTCGCCGGTAGCTGCGTTCGCGTTGCCGCTGTTGACGATCGCGCACCGAATCGAAGCTGTATCAACCTGCTCTCGATTCACGAGAACAGGAGCGGCGGCAGCTGAGGAACGGGTCTGTTTCAGCGACGACGCAGTCTCTTCAGCGTCACTAACGATCAGAGCAAGGTCGGGCCGACCAGAAGGCTTAATGCCAGCAGCACAAGCGGCAGCGCGGAAGCCTTTAGGAAGGCCGAGGTCGTCAAGCGTCACCTGAGCAGGCCACTCGATCCACCGGCTCTCTGAAATCTTGGTCAAAGCAACCCTTCAGTCTCAGGCCGCGAATACATGAGGTTGAGGCACTGGACGGCCTGGCTTGCTGCACCCTTCCAAAGATTGTCGATCGAAGCGAGAACTATCGCCTTGCCCGACGAGTGTTTCCGGACCGTAAGCCGGCAGAAGTTGGTTTCCCGCACCTCACGTACACCAGGCGACTCAAGGCTTACTTCGACGAACGGCTCATTCGCGTAAATCTCTGCGTAAAGCGCGTAGAGCTCATCTCCATCCATCGGCGTTGTTAGTCCGGCGTAGCAGGACACAAGCTCACCCTCGTCAAGAGGAAGCAGGTGCGGGAGAAACAGCACTGGAGCATCGCTACCAAAGTTGCCCAGCTTCTCCGCTATTTCGGGTTCGTGCCGATGGCCATCTAGCCCGTAAGCCGTGACGTTCTCGGCGATGCTGACAAAGTGGGTTTTCCGAGAAGGGGCCCGGCCGGCACCGGAGACACCGCTCTTGGCATCGACAACCACGTCAGCCAGCTTTCCGTGTCGGGCAAGCGGCGCCAAGGCGAGAATGCTTGCCGTCGGGTAGCAGCCTGGGCAGGCAACAATGTCGGCGTCGACGATGCGGGCCCTTTCCAGCTCCGGAAGGCCATAGACAGCAGTTCCGAAAAGATCGGGGGCACCGTGCTCGCCGTACCACGACTCATAGGTTTCCCTGCTGTCGAGCCGAAAGTCAGCCGACAGGTCGAGGACCCTGAGGCCCTCTTTGCGAAGGTCGCTCACTACCGGCGCAGCAGCTCCATGAGGTAGAGCGACGATTGCAGCGTCAAAGCCCCGCAAAGCCTCTGGGGAGACTGGATCAAGACGCATCTCAACGCGGTGCTGCGGATAAAGAGCGTCCAGTCGTTCGCCCACATCGGACCGCGCCTGTACAGCTCCAAGTTGGAAGTGAGGATGCCTGTCCACAAGCCGTGCAGCCACAGCGCCTGCAAACCCAGCGGCACCAATCACAGCAATCTTCTCACCCACGTTGCTTCGCCCCCAATTCGCTCTCGAGCACGGCCAGAATCGCTGCCCGTGCCGCTGTGGCCTCGTCCTCAGTCAATGTCCTGTCGTGTGCCCTAAAGACGAACCGGAGACCAAGTGACCTGAAGCCGGGGTCCACGCCGTCCCCCTCGTATACATCAAAGACAGCGACGCTCTCTAGTTCAGCACCACCTGCGTGCTGGGCGGCGGCAACCGCGTCAGCCGACGCCACCGTGAGGGGTAGCAAGACGGCGAGGTCCTGGGACACCACCGGATGCGGCGAGACGGGCGCGTAGTGGACCACCTCTGGCGAGGCAGACTCGACAGCCTTGAGATCGAACTCAGCAACAACTGTGTTAGGAAGCCCAAATTCAGCTGCAACCTCTGGGTGGAGCTCGCCCATCCAGCCGGCAATGTGCCCATCAATCTCGATCACGCCACTTCGAACAGGGTGAAGGAAAGGCTCAGGGTCTCGAGCAGGAAGCACCTTCCAGGTGACCCGCTGTGATCCAAGAACTCGCTCAAGAAGCGCAGTTCCAGAGTGAATATCAACGCTTGGCGGTGCTGGGTTGCCCCAGTCCGGAGGCACCGAAGGTCCGACCAGTAGCGTGGCAACTCGAATCGGCTCATCGGCCAAACCCTCCTCCGACGGAAGGTAGACAGGGCCGATCTCGAACAGCCGCACAGAGCTCGCGCCCCGAGCAACATTGGTGCCAGCTGACTCGAGAAGTGAGCCGATGAGCGTCGTCCGCATGTGGGCCTCTTCGGAGCTCATTGGATTCTCAAGTTCGACAACCACCCGCCTCGCGTCGTTTTCAGCCAAGCGAAGTCTGTCGCCGAGATTTGGATTAGCGAAGCTCCATCCAGCTATCTCAAAAAGCCCAGCTGCCCCAAGCTCGTCAGCAACCTCACGCCGGATTCTCTGACCGCGTGAAAGCAGGCCTCCCTTATTCCCAGAGGGAAGCGTTGGCTCAATCCCGTCAAGGCCATCGATCCGAACGATCTCTTCGATTAGGTCTACATCGCGCCTGACGTCAAGCCGGTCGGAGGGAACCGTGACATCGAGATCGCCACCTGTAACCGTCACTCCGAAGCCAAGAGCCTCCAGCGGTTTCACGATCCGATCAACTGACCATGCGCCACCAACCAGCGACTCCACCTTCGAGGCAGCAAGCTTAATCGTCACATCAGGGTAGTCCTGCCCAGCAACTGCAGTGCCCTGGTTTGGAGTAGCTCCAAAGAATTCGCTGAAGAGCTGGGAGGCAAACGCCTGCCCCCTATCGGTCAAAGCCGGAGCAAGTCCCTTTTCGAAACGCCCCGACGCCTCGCTGCGGAGGTTCAGTCTGTTGGAGGTCGAGTTGATCGTCGGGCCGTGCCAAACAGCGGCCTCCAAGAGGACACGGGTCGTACCCTCCCCTACCTCAGAACGCGCACCGCCCATAACACCGGCAATCGAGGTGGGACCGGAGGCGTCATCAATGACGGGGTCGCCTGCCTCAAGCGTCCTGTCCTGACCATCGAGGGTCGTCAGCTTTTCGCCTCCCGCCGCGGAGCGCACAGTCAACTTCTGGCCGTCCAGCTTGTCCAGATCGAAGGCGTGAAGCGGCTCGCCGATCACAAGCATCGTGTAGTTGGTGATATCCACGACAGGGGAGATCGGCCGCATGCCTGCAGCTGTCAGATGACCCTGAATCTCCATCGGAGTCTCGCCTGCTCCCTCAATTTCGTAGATGCGGGCAGTGAACCGGGGGCATACAGCTGGGTCAGCAACATCGAGAGCGAATCCCTCTAAATCCCCGCTCGTTCCATGGTCAACAGTCCAAGGAGCAGGAGCTAGCGGTGCCCCGGTGGCTGCGTGCAACTCACGTGCGACGCCGTAGACGCCGAGACAGTCCGGGCGATTCGGAGTGATCTCCAGTTCGAGCACCGTCTCCCCAAGGGGTAGAACGTCAGCGAGTGGCCGACCTGCCGGACCACTGCTCTCAGGCAGGATCAGAATGCCTTCGTGACTCCGACTCAAGCCCAGCTCGTCCTCAGCGCAGATCATTCCGTTTGACTCAACGCCTCTGAGCTTGGCCTTCTTGATCTTCAGACCATTGGGCATTACCGAACCCGTCAGGGCAACCGGGACAAGTTGACCCGCTGCGACATTAGGAGCACCACAGACAATCTGCGTTGGCTCCGAGCCACCAATGTCAACGCTGCAGACATTGAGTCGATCCGCGTCCGGGTGCTTCTCGCAGCTGACCACATGCCCCACAACAAAGGTGGAGGGGTCCTCCACACCAAGCTTCGTGACGCGCTCCACTTCCGTACCCGTGAGGGCAAGGATCGAAGCGATCTCCTCGACGGGCAGACCGGGATCGCAGAACTTGAGGAGTAGTGAAAGTGGAACCTTCATCAGGCGAACTGCTCCAAGAAACGAATGTCGTTGTCATAGAGAAGCCGCAAGTCAGGGACCGAGTGCTTGAGCATCGCGATCCGCTCAATTCCTAGGCCGAAGGCAAAGCCTTGGACCTTTGCTGGGTCGTACTCTGGCCGCTCAGCGGCGACGCTCGCGAACACGTTCGGGTCAACCATCCCAGCTCCGAGAATCTCGATCCACGCTGTTCCCTTACAGAGACCGCATCGATCGCCAGCCTCCGTCTTTCCGGAGTCGCATGCGAAGCAAGAAACGTCGACCTCGACGCTTGGCTCAGTGAACGGGAAGAAATGCGGACGCAACCGAATCTCCCGCTCCTCTCCGAAGATCGCTTTGGCAAACGCCAGAAGAGTCCCCTTGAGGTCAGCGAGGGAGATCCCCTCGTCGACAGCAAGTCCCTCAATCTGGTGGAACTGTGGAGTGTGAGTCGCGTCATCGTCACGCCGGTAGACCCGGCCTGGAGCGATCACATAGAGCGGCGGTGGCTCAGCGAGCATCGCCCTCACTTGGACGGGGGATGTGTGTGTCCTCAGAAGAGTTGACGCATCGACGTAGAACGTGTCCGTGGCCGACCGCGCAGGGTGATGCGGATCGTGGTTGAGCGCGTCGAAGTTGTATGACACCTGCTCAATCTCGGGACCCTCGGCGATGCGATAGCCGAGCCCGAGAAACACATCCTCGATCTCCCGCATTGTCTTAGTCAGCAGGTGCAAACCACCGCGGAAGCTCGAAGGCTTGCCGGGAAGAGTCACGTCAGCCGTATCGGACGCGATGGCTGCCGAGAGCTCCGCAGCGGAAAGCTCTGTGAGCCGCTGATCGATCAGATTCTCAAGTTCGACACGGGCCTCGTTCGCAGCTTTGCCTGCGGCTCCCCTCTCCTCCGCCGGTAGTTCCCTCACGCCGCGGAGCAGATTGGGCAGCTCAGCCTTCCTGCCTAGCCAATTAATGCGCTCCTGCTCTAGGGCGTCGGTGGTCGCTGCGGAATCGATGGCCGCCTTGGCCTCAGCGGTGATCTTGGAAATTCGATCAATCATTAGCCCAGCATCCTATTGGCGGCGTAGAGAGATCGGAAGAGCGTCGTGTAGGGAAAGAGTGTCTTCGCCTGTGTAGATCTC
>CALJKH010000207.1 GCA_937973575.1 uncultured Solirubrobacterales bacterium
TTACATGAAGGCCCAACTCGTTGAAAGCCACCGTGAGCGGATCCGTCGCATTGAAGATGGTGACCAGAAGGTTGTTGGCCTCAATGACTACCGCGAGACTGAGGACAGCCCGCTTACCGACGACAGCGAAGGCGGAATCCTTGTTGTTGACCCAGCCGTCGAAGCACAGCAGACTGAAGCTCTTACGCACTGGCGTTCCGAGCGCGATCAGGCAGCTGTTGACGCAGCACTCGCTGAGGTAGCCCGTGTCGCAGCCACCGCTGACGAGAACATCATGCCGGCCACGATCATCGCTGCCCGCGCAGGTGCGACAACCGGCGAATGGTCAAAGACATTGCGTGACACATTCGGCGAGTACCGCGCCCCAACCGGAGTTGGCGAAGCTGCCGGAAGCCTTGGCAACGACGCTGACTTGGAAGCTCTCCGCGATCGCGTTGACACTGTCTCCGAAGCTCTAGGCCG
Organism: uncultured Solirubrobacterales bacterium; assembly: GCA_937973575.1. GTDB lineage: Bacteria > Actinomycetota > Thermoleophilia > Solirubrobacterales > Solirubrobacteraceae > WLNJ01. Next base: position 463 of record CALJKH010000207.1, read on the forward strand.
CCGCATCCGCATCCTTGTTGGCAAGCCTGGCCTTGACGGCCACAGCAACGGTGCCGAGCAGATCGCCGTTCGTGCCCGCGATGTTGGAATGGACGTTGTCTACGAAGGCATCCGCCTGACGCCGTCACAGATCGCCTCTTCAGCAGTTCAGGAGGGAGTCCATGTGATCGGCCTGTCGATCCTCTCCGGCTCCCACCGAGAGCTGATTCCGTCAGTTATCGACGCCCTTAAGGAAGCTGGCGCTGGCGAGGTTCCTGTGGTCGTCGGCGGCATCATTCCCGACCAGGACGTTCCAGAGCTTGAGGCGGCAGGGGTTGCAGCTGTCTACACCCCCAAGGATTACGACCTGACGAAGATCATGAGTGAGATCGTCGACCTTGTTGCCGAACGCAACGGAGTAGCTCAGTCGGCGTGAGTGGCGGCCGTGGCGCGGAGTTGGGCCGTCGGCTTGCCGAGCGTGACCTGACTGCCGCACCTGAGGCCCTGAACCTGCTCGAAAGCTCTGCCGAGGCCCACGAGGCTGACCGCAGTGCTCTCCTTGCCGAGGTCTCGCCAAAAGCGCTCGGGCATGAACCAGCAGGTCACATTGTTGGCATCACTGGACCACCAGGCGCCGGCAAATCAACCATGATCGGCTCGTTGGTCAGGGAACTCAGGGCGTCCGGCCGCAGCGTTGCTGTTATCGCTGTTGATCCCTCGTCAAAGCGCTCCGGTGGGTCGCTGCTCGGCGATAGAGCGCGGATTGAGTTTGATCCTGCGGACAGGCAGTTGCTGATTAGGTCTATGGCAGCAGGGGACCGACTCGGCGGCCTCGCTCGTCCTACCCGCGATGCTGCTGCAGCGCTAAGTGCTGCCTACGACGTCGTTGTGGTTGAAACTGTCGGAGTTGGCCAGTCGGAGACTGAGGTGGCCGAGATTGCCGACACTGTCTGTGTGGTCGTCCAGCCCGCCTCAGGCGACACTCTTCAGTTCATCAAGAGCGGGATCATGGAGATCCCCGATGTTCTTGTAGTCACGAAGGCCGACCTTGGCCAGATCGCCCAGCGCGCACGGCGTGATTTGCACTCAGCCCTTCGCTCCCTCGGGGCCAGGGACACTGGGGTCGTAGCCGTCTCCTCCCTTCCCCCAGCCACCGGGATGCAGGACCTTGTCGAGGCAATTGATTCTCACCGGGCCGGAGTTGCGATTGAGGATGAGCGCGCCAGCCGCAGGAGGGCTCAGGCCCTTGCCGAGTTCGGCGAGGAATACGGCCGCAGGGGCATGACAGCACTTGGAGGCCGTCGAGCCGCCGTGCGTGAGGTCAACTCGCTGCCTGCCGAGCTTGATGTACCTGGCATGGTCAGCGAGCTTGTCTCGCGCTCAAGCATCTGATCGCGATCCTCATTCGTCAACGGTGCCGCTGCCGTCGAACCAGTCCTTAGTGAGGATCAGCCACAGGGCAAGTCCTGAGTCTGGCGAGTGCTTCGCGACTCTCTTCAGAATCTGAGCATCCGTAATCCGGCTGCGGCCAGTGAGCCGTGCGTACTTAGGCCGAGTCCACGAGTCAAGGATGGGAAGTGAAGGACGACCAATCAGCAGCATCGTGTGCGCAGCCGCATACGGCCCCACTCCAGGAAGGCTCCTAAGGCGCCGCTCGACCTCGGCGTCGGGAAGATCGCTGCGCGGCACTGCGGAGAGCTCCTCAAGGTCAATCAACCCTTCAGCTACGCGGCGCGAGGTTTCGATCAAGTTTGCTGCCCGGTAACCGACGCGGACTTCAGCCTTCAGGGTTTCTTCCGAGAGTTCAGAAACGGCTTCCGGCGTTGGAAAGACCTTGATGCCGGTGGCACCTGGGACTTCAGTCCCACACAGCTCCGTGAGTCGCCCACACATTTGAACGGTGCTCGACCATGCGCAGTTTGTTGTGAGGATCGTGCGAATCACATCCTCAAACACAGTTGCTCCTCGGGCCATTGCTCCCGCACCCGCGTCCACTATCCAAGCGAGGTCAGGGTCGGCTGCGGCGCCGGCATGGAAGCCTGTTAGGTCACGCTCGAGCCCTAGCAACCTGCGTGCAATCTGCCCAAGCTCTGCTTGAGGTAAGCCGCCACCTGCAACCACTGCAACTGAGGCCTTCCCTCCGACCACTTTTGTCCCCTTCGGCTCAATCAGGATCTGGCACGCCCCTTGCGATGTTGGGACGGCGACCCGTAACCCATCTGCGTCGGTCCTCTCCCACGGAGTAACGCCCGCTAGTCCGTGCGAGTGCACGATGTGGCGAAGCGACAATGGCTGGCCACCAGCGCATTCCAATTTGATCTGAGTGGACATCAGTGCCGGAGGTTACCCAGCCCGCCCCCTGATAGTGATACTCATTATCATTAAGGTATGCAGTCGATCACCCAGCAGTTCTCGCATGTCTATGCCCAGAGGGCTGCACTCGAGGCCCTGATCCTTGCGGGCATTGCCGGCACTCTAGGCCCGTGGGTTCTAATGCGTGGCCTTGGCTTCTTCGCCCATGCCATTGGCTCAGCCTCCTTCCCCGGCTTGATCCTTGCGGACGCTCTGGGCATCCTGCCCCAGGCTGGCGCAGCGATCGGCTCGGCAGTTGTCGCGTCAGGCTCAGGGATCCTTCGCCCCTCGGTCAGAAACGGAACTCGCACAGGACTGTGGCTGACCGGTTCGCTCGCTGCAGGTGCACTGATCGCCAGTGATTGGAGCAAGGCCGGCGCCGGTGTTGACGCAGCCCTGTTTGGGAGCCTCCTAACGACTGACTGGCTGGACATTCTCACCGCCACAGCGGCTCTTCTGGCAGCGGTGGTGGCAACGCGGCTGGCAGGTCCTCGCTGGCTTGCCCAAGGCTTGCTTGGTCGCCCGCCGAAGCATTGGGACGCATTGCTGCTTGGTGTGGCGGCTCTCGCGGTGATCGCGCAGCTGCCCGCGACCGGAGCTCTACTTGCCTCGACGATGCTCGTACTTCCAGCAGCCGCAGCTCAACCGTGGTCGGACTCAGTTCGCAGCTGGCAGTGGATGACAGCAGCATTTGCATGCCTAGTGGGACTCGGGGGACTCTTGGCCTCGCTCTCTTTTGACACCCCACCGGGTGGAACGATTGCCCTTCTGAGCGGCGTCGTTGTTGCCATCTCAGTTGGCATGAGATGGCTAACGCTGCGAGGTAACGGGCGTACCGCAGCAACGGCAGCTGGAATTGCGGCAGCAGTTGCCGTCTCCGGCTGCGGCCCGAGTTCCAGCGCGGATGTCGTAACCGGGACTCCCATCGTCGAGTCAATCACCAAGCAGGTGGCCGGCAACAACCTAAGCGTGAGAAGCCTGGTTCCAGCTGGCGCCGACCCTCACTCATGGGAGCCTCGACCAAGCGATACCGAGGCACTGGCAGGAGCAAAGCTCCTGATCCTCTCCGGCGGCGGCATTGACGCATGGGCTAAGCGACTCCACGCTAGAACCGACAGCACCGCAAGGATCCTCGACCTCTACCCGACCCTGCCGCTCCAACTAACGACACCTGGGAGTAGCTCTCCCGACCCCCACTGGTTCCAAGACCCGACGGATGTGGCTGCGGCAGCCGGCGCGATTGCAACCGAACTTGGCCGAATCAGCCCCGCGAACGCACCTACGTTCAAGGCCCGCGCAGCGAGATTCCAAGCTGAGGCTAGAGCCCTTGGGAGGCAAGCAAAGGCATGTGTAGCCCGCCTGACGCCAAACGAGCGCCGCGTTGTCACCGACCACGACGCATTCCGCTACCTCGCCAGTCGGCTTGGTCTTCACATTCAAGGTGCGCTGCTGTCATCACAGTCAACCGCCGCTTCCCCCACTCCCAAGGAGATCAACGACCTGCTCGACCAAATCCGTACCTACAAAGTCAAGGCCGTCTTCCCCGAGCGATCACTGGACACGCGTCTTGCCCACAACATTGCCGCTGAGGCCGGCGTGCGCTCCGACGTCAAACTGGATTCAGACACCCTTGGCCCAGTCGGTGCACCTGACGCAAGTTGGACTGGCATGTGGACTGGGAATGTAAGCCGGCTCGTCTCAGCCCTCTCAGCTGGACGAGTCCAATGCCGCTTCGGAGCACCAGCATGACCTCAGTCACAGCAAAGTCCCTGTCGGCCGGCTATGACGGCACAAGTGTCCTAACCGACTTGAACTTCAACGTGCCCGCAGGGCAGCGCGTGGCCCTTTTGGGCCCCAATGGAGGTGGCAAGTCCACCCTGATCCGCACGCTGAGTGGGGAGCTCGCTGCCATCGCTGGAAGCTTCCAGATCAACGGGCGAGTTGGCCTTGTCCCACAGGGCGATAGTGGCCGTCTCGACTGGCCCGCTACAGCTCTGGATGTTGCTATCTGCGGCACGCTTGACTCACTGCCATGGTGGCGACGGCCGGGTCGCGCTCAACGGATCGCGGCCGCGGAAGCATTGGACTCAGTTGGCCTCACCGATCAGGCCGATGTGCGCTTCGGTGACCTCTCCGGCGGGCAGCGTCGAAGGGCACGCATCGCGGCTGCCATGGCTGGCGGCGGCGATGTCCTCCTCCTCGACGAACCATTCGCCGGGCTTGACGCAGTCTCAGCCGATCGCCTGGAGGATCTCCTCGCCCATCTAGCCAGCGAAGGTCGCACATTGCTGATCGCCACTCACGATCTTGAGCAAGCCAAGTCATGGGAATCAGTGCTCTGCCTCAATGGCCACCAGGTCGCATTTGGGGCACCCGACTCGGTGCTTGATCGCGACGCTCTGACTAAGACCTTCGGCTCTGACCTTCTTGAGCTGCCCGACGGCGGCTTCATGGCTCCACCCCACCACCATCATGATCAATAATGACAACCGCACT
>CALJKH010000208.1 GCA_937973575.1 uncultured Solirubrobacterales bacterium
CCAGCTTCCCGAAACAATGCAGCGCGCGATGGCCAAACAGGCCGTGGCTGAGCGGGTGAAGCGGGCGAAGATGATTGCTGCTGACGGCGAAGCACTGGCAGCAGGCCGGCTTGCTGAGGCCTCTGACGTGATGATCGAGCACCCAGTAGCCCTGCAGCTGCGGACCTTGCAGACGATGGCTGAGATCTCAGTGGACAAGAACAGCACTGTGCTGTTCCCAGCGCCGATTCTCTCCACCATTCAGGAACTGGGCACGTTCCTCTCTGAAGCGATCGGCAAGAGCGGCTCGAATGGCGCCAACGGGGCGAAGCCCGAGAAGCCGCCGCTTAGGTCGGCTAGCTAGAAGCCCTGACTACCGCGGGTCAGGTGCCACATGTGGCAGCGCTGGCACTCATAAACGCGCATTTGGTGGGAGCCGGGGTTGTTGGCCTTAACCCAGCCTGCTGCTTGGCGGGCCTCAGCCTCAGTGCGGTAGCGGCCTGATTTGCCCTCGCAGATCAGCTCCTGGCGTTCCTCCCAAGCTTGCTCGCGTTCAGCCGCGCGCACATCACTGCGCTTACCACCCCGCCTTGTTTTGCCGCGTCCCATGGGCACCAGCATTGCGGCCCAAAGGGCAAAGCACAAGGGCACCCCCCGAGCGAAAGGCGAATCGGGCCGGATTCCTGACCCAATCCCACTACTCTGTGCGTACCCGAAGTAAGTGAATTCAAACGCGCCCGTACTGGCGCATTAGCCCTACTGCCCCGCCCCGGGCAATCCCAATCAGAAAGAAGCCTCCTCACCCAATGAGTTCGACCGACGCAGACCTGAATCCGCAAGAGATCGCAGCCAAACAGGTACCAGACGCCAACCCTCACCATGCACGCCGCTGGACGATCCTCGGCGTCATCGGCATTGCCCAGCTGATGGTCGTGCTCGACGCGACGATCGTCAACATCGCGCTTCCGCGCGCACAGGCGGACCTCCACTTCTCAAACGGTTCACGGCAGTGGGTCGTTACCGCTTACGCCCTCGCCTTCGGTGGTCTACTGCTGCTGGGTGGGCGCCTCTCAGACCTGTTCGGACGGAAGTGGACCTTTATGGGCGGCCTTATTGGCTTCGCAGGAGCGTCAGCACTTGGCGGCTCAGCCCAAACCTTCGAGCTTCTTGTCGCCTCCCGCGCATTGCAAGGCGCATTCGGAGCGATCCTCGCGCCTGCAGCACTCTCAATCCTCACAACCACCTTCACGGACGGTGAGGAGCGCGGCAAGGCATTCGCAGTATTCGGAGCGATCAGCGGCGGTGGTGCAGCAGTTGGCCTCCTGCTTGGCGGAGTGCTCACCGAGTACCTCAGCTGGCGTTGGTGCCTCTATGTGAACCTCGCGTTCGCGATCCCCGCAGTCGTCGCTGCCTCACTCCTGATCCACAACATCCGTTCAGGTGCGCACCCGCACCTCGACATCCCGGGAACGATCCTTGGATCCGGTGGACTGCTTTCACTCGTGTACGGATTCTCCAAGGCAGAGTCAGACGGTTGGACTGCAACTGCGACGCTTGTCTTCCTTGGTGCTGCTGTTGTACTCCTGATCGCCTTCGGGGTGTGGATCAACCGCGCAAAGAACCCGCTGCTGCCACCCCGTGTCGTCAAGGACCGCAACCGGGCAGGCTCTTACCTGACGATCCTGCTCGCAGGACTTGGGATCTTCGGCGTATTCCTCTTCCTCACCTATTACATGCAGCAGAACCTCGGCTTCTCGCCGATCCGAACGGGCTTTGCGTTCATCGTGATGCCGATCTCAATCGTCAGCTCGTCAATCGTCGCCCAGACCAAGCTGCTGCCCAAGTATGGCCCGCGCCCGTTGATCCTTTTGGGTATGACCCTTGGCGCAGTCGGCATGCTCTACCTCGCCCAGCTGACCCCCACCTCGACATACCTGGTGAACGTAATGCCAGCACTGATCATCCTCGGCCTTGGCTTCGGCAACATCTTCGCGACCGCCATCAACACCGCGACGCTGGGAGTTGTCCCGCAGGATTCGGGCATTGCCTCAGCCCTTGTCAACACCTGCCAGCAGGTGGGTGGCGCGGCCGGCACAGCAATGCTCGCCACGATCGCGGCTAATGCGTCGAAGAGCTTCATCACAGACAGCGGAGCTACAGCCGCAACCTTGCGCGGGTGCCTCAACAGCACCGCTGTAAACCTTGACCCTGTCTGCTCCGCCGGTGCAGTGCACGGCTACACAGTGTCCTTCTATGTGAGCGCAGGAATCTTCCTGATCGGCGGCATCGTTGCCCGCTTCACGATCCGCCCCGGGCGCATCAACATGGACCATGGAGGCTCAGTACCAGCCGGCCACTAGCGGCCCTGCCTGACCTAATCAGGCGAAGGGCTTGCTGAAGGAGGGCAACAAACCCGCTCGAGCCAACCTCGAGCGGGACTGCCTCAAACGCTTAGCTGGAAGCTAGGCGTGGGTTGACTGCCGGCCGCGGTCGCCAGATCCGTTGGATCCGTGGCTACGCTGGCCGCCGCCATTGCCGTTCCCATTGCGGGGTCCGGACTTGTGGCCGCCACCATTGCCGTTGCGGGAACCGGACTTAGGTCCGTTTCCGCCGCCATTGTGCGAGCCGGAGTTGTGAGCTCCGCCTTCACCGTTGGCGTTGGCGCTGTGTGACTGGCCCTTGCGATGGGTCTTGGACTTGCCTGAAGGCTTGCCACTGCCCTTACCTACACCGGACTTGGGGTTGCGATGGCGACGCTTCTTGCCGCCACCCCGGGAACGTTCACCGCTGGACTCGCCTGCGTGTTGACGCGGGCGGTCTCCTGTCGTGCTGCGTTCCTTGCGGACGGGACGCTCGCCAGGCTCACGCTTTTCGTGAACTGGTGCGGTCCTGCCGTTTTCGCCGGCGTCTGCGAACTGGTTCTCCAGTCGCAACTCGCGAGTCATGCCCTTCATCTCACGCATCTGGTCGCCACAGACGAAGGTGACGGCTACGCCACGCTCCCCTGCGCGCCCTGTGCGTCCAACACGGTGGACGTAGTCCTCCGATTGGGCTGGGATGTCGAAGTTGATGACCTTCGCGATCGAATCGACATGGATGCCACGGGCTGCGACATCAGTCGCAACGAGTGTGGTCACCCTGCCTGCTTCGAAGTCTGCCAACGCCTTTTCGCGCTGGCGCTGAGTCTTGTCGCCGTGCATTGCATTGGCCCTTACACCAGACTCGTTAAGACGCTTGACGAGCCGGTCAGCGCCACGCTTGGTGCGGACGAAGACAAGGTTCAAGTCCCACTGGTCGCCGAGTTCGGCAACTAAGCGGTTGAGCTTGGAATCGTGATTGACAAGCACGAAGCGATGCTCAATGTTCGCCTTCTTCTCCTGCGGGGCGCGA
>CALJKH010000209.1 GCA_937973575.1 uncultured Solirubrobacterales bacterium
GCCCATCGAAGGCTTTGGCGCCTTCGGCGTCGGCAGCACAACCGCAAGCGCAGCTGTCCCTGTCCCTAACCTTTCGAGCTTCTGCACGAAGGCCCCAGTCAAGCTTCAGGCAGCCTGCAACTCAGCAGCTGGCAAGCTTCAGACTCAGGCAACGCAGATCACGAGCAAGATCAACACACACTCCAGCACTTCTGGTACTGCGCTTGATCTCAACTCACTGATCGGCAACTTCTCAGGTCTGCTTAAGAGCTTCAACCTGAGCTCAAGCGACCTCAGCAGCCTCAGCGGCCTTGTCGGTGGCCTCCTCGGTGGCTCCGGTAGCTCCGGTGGCATCAACCTCGGTGGCCTCGGCAACCTCAGCAGCCTCCTCGGTGGCCTGCTGAAGAAGTAGTCACTGAGTCAGCAGTTTTGATCAGGCCCGGGGCGGAAGCGCTCCGGGCCTTTTCTTTGCCTAGCGGCCGACTGAGCCCATATCTGGGTAGCGGTCGCCGGCAGCTGATCCGGCGGGGATCGCCTCACTCAAGCCCGCCACTTCTTCATTGCTAAGGGTGATGTTGAGCGAGCCAAGATTCTCTTCTAGGTATGTGCGTCGCTTAGTGCCTGGGATCGGCACGATGTCGTCGCCCTGAGCAAGGAGCCAGGCGAGGGCTATCTGGCCTGGGGCGCAGTCCTTCTCCGCTGCCAAAGCGAGCACAGGCGCGACGAGCGCAAGGTTCTCTTCCAGATTCTCCTCTTGGAATCGCGGAGCGAAGCGTCGCCAGTCGTTAGCGGCCAGCCCTTCAGTTCCTTCCAATGCGCCAGTGAGGAACCCGCGTCCAAGTGGGCTGTAGGCGACAACACCAATCCCAAGCTCGCGACAGGTGGGGAGGATCTCAGCCTCAATGTCACGCGTCCAGAGTGAGTACTCGGTCTGGAGGGCGGTGATTGGGTGGACGGCGTGCGCACGCCGAATCGTGTCCGCGCCAGCCTCGGAGAGGCCAATGTGGCGGACCTTGCCCTCGGCGACAAGCTCAGCCATCGCACCCACTGTTTCTTCGATTGGGGTATTTGGATCAACCCGATGCTGGTAGTAGAGGTCAATGTGCCCGGTGCCGAGCCGCTGGAGTGAGAGCTCACAGGACCGCTTCACATACTCAGGTGTCCCGTTGATTCCAACTGCAGCACCAGCTGAGGTCCGCACAACTCCAAACTTCGTTGCCACGACTGCCCTGTCACGGCGGTGAGAGAGCGCGCGTCCTACGAGCGCCTCGTTTGAGAACGGCCCATAGATGTCAGCAGTGTCAAAGAACGTCACGCCAGCGTCAGAGGCAGCCTTGATCGTCGCGATCGACTCAGCATCGTCAAGCGGACCGTAGAAGTCAGACATTCCCATGCAGCCGAGGCCAAGGGCTGAAACTTCGAGGTTGCCAGGGCCGAGTGTGCGTGTGTTCATAGGCAGCACGGTAGCGGCAGTGAGTACGGCTCTCGTACGCCAGCCACACCCATTTGCGAATTGCCAGCGGGTGCTTGCCCCGGTACTCTTCGGCTTTGTTGCCGCAGCAGTCCGCGATGCCGCGGCCAGACCCCGAGGAAGACCCTATGAATCTCCGCACTCTGGCATCGAATGACCCAGGAACCGAGGCCAGTAAGGCCGGTCATACCCGCTCGGCAATTGTCGCCCTCATGGTCGCGATCTGCATCGGGGCAGGCGCTGGAGTCGACCAAGCGGGCGCGGTCTCGCTGAGTCCAGGGGGAACTGCGTTCAGTCCTGTCTCGGTTGGTGGCATGGCAGCCTGCGCACTCAAGAACGGCGGAACCATCTACTGCTGGGGTATGAACACCGCTTCGCAAGTTGGCGACGGTACGACAACGCAACGCAACGCCCCAACGATCGTCAACGGTGGATTCACCGACTGGAACTCGTTGAGATCGGGTTACAACCATACGTGCG
>CALJKH010000210.1 GCA_937973575.1 uncultured Solirubrobacterales bacterium
GACGCTCTCGCGGAGCTTGACCCAGCCGGCGTGAGCCGGTCCCCGTTTGCGGCAAAGGCCGCGAGTCGCACCATCAGGCCACTCTTGGCGGACACGGTGGCAGTGACGGCGCCATCAAGGCCTACTGGCACCGAGACAGTTGCTGACTGCGAGCCAGTGGCGCTCAAGGAGCCCTTTGCACCCGACTTGACCTGCTTAGTCCATGGTGAGAATGTGTCCTGCCCAGCAGCCACAAGATTGGCGTTGGTCGGCTCCCAGCGGGGGTTGATGATCTCCCAGGGATCAAGTCCATCCCCGTTCAAACTTGTGGCATAGACCCGGTAGGTCTCGGCCCAGATCTCGGCCGGGTTGTCCTCGTAATGAGCCCCTTCGTCGCCCGGGTACATGTCACGGGTGCGCTGGTATTGGCATACATGGGCTGAAGTGGCCCAATGCTTTGGGCCCCAAGTGAGAGCGTCCCACGGTGTGTTCAAACGCCATGTAGCGATGTGATGGCCGTATTCGTGGGCGGCAATCTGAGTAATGCTGGCGCCGTCGGGCGGGGTCTCAGATGTGAGGTACATAGTTCCGTAATTAGGGTCGTAACAGGAGTCGGCCATTTGGCCGCAGACATAGGGGAGTGTGAGCTGGCTCATCGGCGCTAGGTAGACCTTCAACTTCGAAAGCTCGGAACCGTGGGGGAGTCCAGCAAAGAATTTGGCCCACTGCTGGTTTACCGCGGAGCTGTAGGTGAGCCTGTTGGAGGTGTAGACGTAGACCTTCGATGTGATCCCTTTGACGGTGACCGTATAGGCGCCGCCACGCGCAGAGAACGCCGCTGCCGCGTGGGCACGAACCTTGGTTGAGTCAGGCCTTCCGGGAAGGATCCGCTCTTTGATTCGGGTTGCTGAGCCACGGGCGGAAAGGGCATTCTGGGCCGGCGTCAGGGCCGTTGGTGGCGGGGTGGCTGCCCATGCCGGCGAGGCCACAAACAGCGCCACCGTGACTGCGGTAAGCGATCCCTTTGCGAGCTTAGTTGTTCGGCCCATGCCCGAAGGTTACGGCGCTCTGGAACAAACCAAGGTCATTCGCGAGTAAAGACTTCTTCAAACGGTGCGGCGGCGAGCGGCTACAAGCTCTGCGTTTCGTCCGTCAAGCAAGCCCAGTGCAATGTTCACATTGGGATCAATGTCGTCCGGAAGCTCAGGTCGCGCAAACAGCCCAACCGCAGCTAGCTCAACACGGGATGGCAACAGCTTGGCAGGATTGATCTGCCCGCGAAAGACACTGACAACATCGATTCTTCGCTTAGATCGCGCGGGGTAGGTCCCCAAGGAGTCGAAGGTGATTGCGGCGATGCCAAGCTCCTCATCTGTCTCCCTAACGGCCGCGGACTCCGGTGCCTCGTTCGTTCGCACTCCGCCACCGGGGAAGGTCCAGTGCCGGCGCCCGTATGTATGGCGCACAAGAAGGATCCGATCATCAGCGTCAGTCAGGACGAGCTTGACCCCGCGTCCGTGGGATTTACGCACGCGCCGATCGAGATTGATTAGGAGGCTCGCGAGCCGATAGCTCCCCCTGGCAAGGCGAACTCGCACGCTGTGGCTGTCCGTTCGCTGGACTGATGGCGGCGCTGTTACTTGCATCGATTTCGAGCCTACCCCGGGATTGGGATGAGCGCGAGTAACTGTTTGGTCAGCCCAACTTGATTACAAGCGGGACATGGTCGGAGGGCTTTTCGCCCTTCCGATAGTCGCGGGCAATCTCACAGGAGCTAAGACGACCTTCGAGGTCCTCAGAAAGCAGGAAGTGATCTATGCGCATTCCGAAATCGCGGTGGAAGGATCCGCCCCTGTAATCCCACCAGGTGAACTGTTGGTTGTCGACGCCGTGTAAGGAGTCATGCGCGTCCTTCAGGCCCCCGGCAGTTGCCATCTCAGAAAGCGCTGCGCGCCCGGCTGGTGTCACATGCGTGGAGCCTTCCAGCGCCTTGGTGTCCCAGACATCGGTGTCACGGGGTGCCACATTCATATCGCCGCCGACGAGAGTGGGCATCCCGTCTTGGAGGTCTGCCAACCGGGCCGCAGCAACCGCGAAAAAGTCGAGCTTTGAGTCATAGTGAATTGAGTCAACCTCGCGCCCGTTCGGTGCATAGACGCTTACGACCCGCGTTCCATCGACTATGGCTTCGATCCAACGGGCCTCCTCTGGGTTGGGCTCACCGGGAAGTGCCGCGGCCGACAGCTTCAAATCAGCAGCTGCCGGAGCCAAGACTGCGACTCCGCACCACCTACCGCCACTGTGATCAACGGCCTGATAGCCCGCTTCACGAATGGCTTCATGTGGGAACTGATCAGGGGAGCACTTCGTTTCCTGAAGCAGCAATACATCCGGCTTGACGTCGGCGAGGAACTCCTCAACGCGGGGGAGCCTTGCTCGCAAAGAGTTGACATTCCATGTTGCGCAGATCACGCAACTTCAGAGTACTGTCTGTGTTCGAAACGCACCATGCCCTCAATCGCCTCCCTACTAGTCACCCTTGCAGTTGCGCCCTCAGGAGTTTGGGGTGGGTCCTCGGCTCTGGCGCCTGATGTGTCGCTGACTATCCAGAGCGGCAAGGTGGTTTCGGCAACGGCTTGGACCAACGTCTTCTCCTGCGAGCTCGGCGGCAACATCGGCCCAGCGTCAGTAACAGTGCGCCCAGCTGCCCGGATTTCCAGCAGCGGGAGGATCGCCTTTACATCCGGGCGCCGCTCACGACGAATGGCTGCCCGGCTGCGCTACAGCAAGGGCAAGATCAGCGGTCGGATCAGGGTCAGTGGGATTATCGGCGGGCCGTGTTCGTCGCCGACGATCCCTGTTGTACTTCGCAAGCGCTAGGCGCCAAGCGGCCCGCGAACAGCTGTCCGCGGGCACTTATCTTTGATGCGGCTGAGAGGACTTGAACCTCCACGGGGTTGCCCCCACACGGACCTGAACCGTGCGCGTCTACCAATTCCGCCACAGCCGCTGGCGGCCGCTGACGATACCGGTAACCAGCCGCTGATGTGGATCACGGGCGTAGGCCACATGTTGCAGACGGTGGTTGAAAGCTGCTGATTGCTAATCTCGTGCACTGTTCCTGCCGCTATCGTCTAGGGGACTAGGACGCCGCCCTCTCACGGCGGAAACCGGGGTTCGAATCCCCGTAGCGGTATTGCTCCGTTCCTGAAGGTCAGGGACTACAGAGGCCGGACCGTTGGGCTTGTCCCAACGACTCCGGTCGTCCTGTTCCATGAGTCATGGAGATCAGCTGCAGGGGCGAGCCCCCGGCGGAGCGCCGAGGCGACCGGGAGCACGGCAAAATCAGGGTGGCGCACCCAGACCGGGACGTAGTCCACGCGGCGAACCGAGGCAGCACCATCGGCCACATGCAGGTGGAGCAGAGCCATGTATCCGTCCTGACTGGCTGCCGGGCAACAGGAGCTCGTCTGGTTGGAGAGGAGGTTGCCCTCGCCGTAAACGACTGGCTTGCCGTTGACCCAGCGGATTGGCTGGACCACATGCACGTGTTGGCCTACAACGGCTGTGATCAGCGGCGAGGCCGTCAGCTTTTGGGCTAGATCAGTCTGGAATGCGCTTGGCTCATGTTGGTACTCCTCGCCCCAGTGAAGGTTGACGATCACGGCTTTCGCGCCCAACTGCCGTGCGCGTCGAGCGTCAGCAAGGATGGTTGGCGCTGACGCAATCCCGACTGTCCAGGGGTTCGGGCTGGGGATGCCGTTCGTCATCTCGGTGTACGCAAGCCAAGCAATCCGAACTCCCTTGACATTGATGATCAGCGGTTTGGCGCGCGTGGCGGCTGAGGACCACGATCCAGTGTGGGCTACTCCAACGCGATCGAGGTTGGCGATTGTTTGATCAACCCCGTTTTGGCCCTGATCAAGGGTGTGGTTTGAGGCCGTGTCACAAGCATTCCAGCCAGTTGCAAGTATTGAGTCGGCTAGAGCTGGAGGGCTGCTGAAGAGGGGGTACCCAATTGGAGGCGCCGATGTCATCGGTGTCTCGACATGGCAGATGGATAGATCGGCCTTGGCTACGATCGGCTTGATGTAGCTGAGCATTGGGTTGAAGTCGTAGACCTTCCCACCACCATTTTCGAGAGCTCGGTTAAACACCGGCGAGTGGATCAGAAGATCCCCATTTGCCTCGATGACCAAGTCGGTCGGCGCCTGTACTTGTGGCTTCTTGCTGGAGCTACCGTCGCTGAGGACTGACGATGAGAGCTCCCCGATCAGGAGGACAACCAGCGCAATCACGATGCCGGGCAGAAATAGCCGAACGATTTTCACTGAGTTAGTTTTGCGTATGGTCAAGATGACTGATCCTCTTCTATGGCTAGAGCAATCCACATAAGTGACGTACACGCGGGCCGGCAGGACGAGCGCATTGTTGAGGAGCTACTCCTCGATATAGCCCAGCTTGAACCAGATGTGGTTTTGGCCGGGGGTGATTTCACACAACGGTCAAGGACTTCCCAGTGGAAGACAGCTGCTGCGTGGCTCAGTCGGATCGGAGCGCCTGTCCTAGCGGTTCCAGGAAATCACGACATTCCTCTCTTCGACATTGGTCGCAGGGCCATAGACCCCTTTGGCCGCTATCGCGAGCACATTGCCGCGGACCTAGAGCCTGAGATTGAGGTCGCGGGAATTCGTAGTATTGGGTTGCGCACTGCCGATCCAAAACGTCGCGCCGAAGGACGCATCTCCGAGGACTCACTTGAGCGCTTTGCAGCGCGCGCTCAGGACGTCGGTGGGGCTCAATGGACTGTTCTGTTGAGCCATCATCCTGTGGCAGCACATCGAGATGTTCTTCCGGGGAAGCCGGCCGAAGGCTGGCAGGACGCTCTGTCAATCGCAGCATCAGCGCGCGCCGACATCCTTCTCAGTGGTCACACACATCGCAGGCGGAGCGGGCCATTCACGAAGAGCGTTGACGGCCGGTCAATGGTCGTCGCCCACAGCGGCACTGCTTGCTCCACGCGGCAGCGTGGCGATGAACCGCAGTCGTGGCAAGTGATCGACTTTGAAGGCGATCAGATCGACATTGTCGGAAGGGCTTGGGACTCCACGCAAAGCTGCTTCATCGATCAGGACCAGAGCAGGTTCAACCGCTCATCCTCAGGCTGGCAGCAAGTATCAGCTGGGGCGTGAAGCGCCGGGCTGCCAGAGGCTGTCGTTGCCTCGATTGGCGCCGCGGGCAAGGATGAAGAAGAGGTCGCTAAGCCGGTTTAGGTAGCGGAGGACCTCAGTCGAGATTCCCTCACAGGCGACACCGTGTCGTTCGGCGCGCCGGCAGACCGTGCGGCAAACATGCAATTGGGCAGCTGATGCGGTTCCACCTGGAAGCACGAAGGAGTGAAGCGGCTCAAGGGTGTCGTTCACCTCGTCACAGCGCTGCTCAAGCCAGGCTGTCTGCTCCGGGACAACTCGCAGTCGCTCCTTGGCGTCCTCTCCAGGGACGGAGATGTCAGCGCCAACGTCAAATAGGTCGTTTTGGATCCGCTCAAGCCACGGCCGGTAATCGGCCGGTAGGTCGGGGCATGTGGCGAGGACTACGCCGATTAGAGAGTTGAGCTCATCGACAGTTCCGTAGGTGTCAATTCGCGCGTCAGTCTTCGAGACGCGACTCATATCGCCGAGATGGGTCTCTCCGTCGTCTCCGAGGCGTGTGTAGATGCGCGTGAGGTTGACTGCCATGACCTCACCGTAGCGAACTCCGCAACCGCCAAGTCGCCGCGGCCAGGCAGGGAGTTGCTTCGCGCCATGTGCTTCTGTAGTGTCGGACGCGTTGTAAGAAGTTCATAGGTCGGTGGATCAAGGGAAGTCCGGTGAGAATCCGGCGCGGTCCCGCCACTGTTACCGGGGATGTCAATCGCATGTGCTCGAAACGACGCACAGCCACTGGAGCCAAGGCTCTGGGAAGGCGCGACTGAAAGGCCCGGAAGCCAGGAGACCTGACTCCGACCGGAATACCCATACACCCTCGAGGAAAGGGGTGGCTCATGCCATCAACTCATACGCATCGCGCTGCTGCGCGCGCTGTGGAGCCAGGACCCGGTGACCTTCAAACCGCGCTACTGGGCGACGCAGATCGAGGAGATGCGCATGCAGCCTCCGCCTTCGGCGCCGATTCCGCTATGGGTC
>CALJKH010000211.1 GCA_937973575.1 uncultured Solirubrobacterales bacterium
AGTCGCATGGCGGCGACCATGTGTGAGGTTTCCAGTTGGTGTGAACAAGCCCGTGGCCGGGTTGTAGAGCTCCGCGCTTGCCAAGGTCGGTGAGCTGCCCGCTCCACCCGCGAACAGGACCTTTCCATTCGGCAGGGCTGTTGCTGTGTGAAGTTGGCGGGCAGCAGCGAGGCTCCCCGTGCTTGTGAACAGGCCCGTGACCGGATTGTAGAGCTCCGCGCTCGCCAAGGTTGTTGAGCTGCCCTGTCCGCCAGCGATCAGGACCTTTCCCCCAGGTAGAAGCGTTGATGACGCGTAGGTGCGGGCATCGTTGAGGCTCCCTGTCGGGGAGAACACGTCGAAGACTCCTGCCTGTGCGGCAGGGGCGAACGCAGCACTCGCTAAGACAACGAAGACTGGGATTAAACGGCGAACGGCGCGGCTGGAAGTCACTTGATCTCCTGATCAAACTGCGGTTGCGAGGGATCTAGACAATACCCCGGCCCTTAGCCGTGATCAATCGTGAGCGGGAGAAGGTTGAAAGGGAGCTAGCTTCACGGGGCAGGTCTGCCCCATCGCTCAGCCGGGTATGAAACCTGCCAGCTGACTGACAATCCAAACAAGGCCGCCCAGGCCAATAAGCCGTCTGAACCAGTTGACGCCGGCAGTCAACTCCTCCCACGCCCAGACGGACAGTCCCGCGTAGAAGACGCCCCGGCCAGCGCTGTGGACGGACCCTGAGCTGAATCGAGCAAGCAGCGATCCCGCCAGGGCAAGCAGCAGCGGCGGGTTGGGGAACTGCGCCACAGGAAAACTGCGAGGCCAACCGGTTGAGGTGAGGCGCTTGTAGGCCGCTAGGGCCTTCTCGATTCGGGAGTGCACCCGGCCAGCGTGACACAGGTTGGAAGTGCGCGCACCGATGAAGTCCTTACCAACCTCGTTGCCCTGCGCCGCTGAGCTCCCAACAAGAGATCCGCTGGCCTTCGCAACAACTTCGTACCAACTTTGCGCAGGGTCTTGGAATGGGCGCCCTGCCTATCTACGCTCTTCAAATGAGTAGCAAGGCCAGCCGCAGTCCGTTTGCGACTTGCTACTCTTTTCTTATTACTCCCCGCCGTCCGGCACTTGCTGGACTGGCGGGGTTTTGGTTTCCTAGAACCCGCATGATTCAGAGTCATCAAGGTGCTTGGGCGGAACTTTCAGGACATTCCAACGCACTGCTAAACTAACGATATGGACACTCTTTCAGTAGCGGATGTGGCCAGATCATTGGGCACTTCAACTCCCAGAGTCCAACGGGCGATTAGTCGTTTAGGCATCTCTGGAGATGGCCGGCGACGCCCCCGATACACGGTAGGCCAGGCTAACGCGCTTCGCCGCGAACTGGGTGCCGTTGCGCCAATTGATGGGTTCACAGCGACCGAGGTGAAAGTCTTGGCTGCGCTTGCAAAAGCACCACGCGGACTGTCATCAATCCGCGTGCTTGCAGGACGAGCGGGCCTGTCCCCGACGGCTGCATCGCAGGCGTTTACAAAACTTGAGTCTCGTCGCCTCGTCCTGCGTGAACCGATCATGCTCGCGGCGGGCAAGGCGAGACCCGTTGAAGTTCTAAAAGCCAACGAAGGATCAAAGCAATGGCCTGACCTCGTCCTCGCGCTCGCCAGAACCAGGCCGCCAGCGAGACCGAGAACCCCTGCCAGTCGCGTGCCACCCCACCTTCGCCATCTGTTCTGGAACACGGCCCCGTCCCAAATGAGCACAGGTAGCGCAGGTGGTTACATCGCCCGTCGTCTGATCACCGAGGGTGACATTGAGGGTCTTGGCTGGGGAGCAGAAAACCTCACTCGTCAGGATTGGCTCCACGCAGCTCAGACTCGAGGGCTCGATAGCCGCCAAGTGGCAATGGCCGTCAACTTCGCGAAGCAGGCGAAGGCGTGACTCTGCCGGCCCACATCAGAAAAGTGCTTCCCAAAGACACGGCGGATAGCTGGGAGGCGATTGCTCCAGTGCTTCCATCAGGCCTCTACCTGGCGGGAGGGACTGCCCTCGCCGTCCACCTGCAGCATCGCGTAAGTCGTGACCTTGACTTCTTCTACCACGACCATGCGATTGGACTCACCGAGCTGGAAGAATCGCTGGCTTCAACAGGCCCCTTCGCTATCACCTCCCGGGCAGCAGGAACTCTCAACGGCCTCTTCTCACGGACAAAAGTGCAGTTTCTCCACTGCGATGAAACGGAAGACCAGACCCTGCTAGAGCCACCAACCGAGGTTGCGGGCGTTCCTGTCGCCGGAATACCCGACATCTTTGCGATGAAGCTCAAAGTCATTGCGGACCGCGGCGAGCTCCGCGACTACTTTGACCTAATGGTGATTGAGCAGCAAACCGGCTTAAGTGTCGCGGAGGGCATTGGCTTCTTCCTTACGCGATACAGGCGCAAACCAGACAACCAAGTATTGATGCCCGTAATCTCCGCGTTGGGCTACTTGGATGATGTTGACGAGGACGACTCACTACCGGTAACGAAGGCAACAATCGACACCTACTGGCGAAAGCGCCAGCCAGAGGTTGCACGCCACCTGCAGCGGTTTGGCGTGTGAGGCCACCCGCGCCACTCACCAGCCTGCCTGGTCCTGTTTATCCGGGACAAAGGGTCAGGGGCTGTTGTACGTCTGTGACAAGATGCGGCTCATAGAAATACCGCTTTAGAAACAGAAAGTAGGAGAATAACTAGATGTCA
>CALJKH010000212.1 GCA_937973575.1 uncultured Solirubrobacterales bacterium
TCTGCCAGTTGCGAAGCGAAACCAGCTGGTTTGCACTGTGGCGCTGCCCAAGGGCACCTGGACTGCTTCACTTACGCCTTCCGAATCGGGAGTGGCCGGCACCGCGGACGTGAAGGCCTTCAGAGTCTGACTGGGCCGACAGTCTCGGAGGAATGCGCTACCTCTCGCCTTCGAGCTAGTTCAGCAGACCGTCAAACCAGGTCTGAACCCGGTCAATGCAAGAGGCGGGGAGGCTGAAGTGGTCGTCCTTGGGGAAGTCGGCTGTCTCAACTGTGCCGCCAAGCTTCGTGGCGGCTTCCGCGTAGGCCGTCTGCCAGGCCACCGGAATCACTAGGCCGTCATCGAAGCTGTCTACGCACATCAGGATTGGGCAGCGTGGCTTGTGGGCTCCCGCGGTGCTCTTAACAACCGCAGCCTTGAACTGCTCCATGCCTTCCGGTTGAAGGTCGAGGATCGCGCCCTCCAGTTTGAACAGGCGGCCCAGCGTGTCGTTCATGTGGTGCACGGGCTGTGTGTCAGCAATGGCATTGACAATTTTCACGCCCAAAGGTGTCAGCAGCTTGGTGAGGTCCATGTCATCGGGGAAGCCGGCAGCATGGCCGGCGATAGTCATCACAAGGTGTGAGTCGGGTGGCAGGGTTGGGTCTGCGAGTGCAGCTCCCATGCCGACGGGGTTTGTCAACGCGATTCCGGTAACGCCAGGCGAGAGGAGTGCGCAGCCGAGCAGATTCAAATCGCCGAAGTCTGCGTCATCAAGCTCAGCAACCGCAGCTGAAGCACCGCCGCCTTGCGACCAGCCGAATGAGAGCAGCTGGGTGCCAGCGCCAACATCAAGCGAGCGGGCAGCGTGGGCGATGAACACCGAGTCACGCGCGTTCGTGCGATTAACGGAGTACTGGTGCATGCCAGCGCTACCAAGGCCTTGGTAGTCAGTTGCCACAACAACACGGTCTGAATCAATCAGGCGCTGCAGGCCAGGGATTCCGTAATCAATCTGCTGCGTTGCCTCCGTTGAGAAGTAGGTGACAAGCTCACGCGCTGGGTCCGGTTGCGCGGACGGGCAGGCAGCGTCGCCAATGCCGGTTGTGCCGTGGCACCAGCTTGCGATAGACCTGTCGGTACCGGGCTTGTCTGGGGCGATCACAAGGCCGGTGACTTCGTGCGCCGTGCCGTTTGCGTCCTCCGAGGTGTAGTCGATGCGCCATGCAACTGCGCCCTTGAGGGATGTTGAGATCTGCTCGCTTGAGGTGAGGCTTCCGGGTGTCATGGGCCGGAGCGTAACTGCCGCTGTTACAGCCTGCAACCGCAGGCCAATAGGAGATGGAACCCCAGCGGCGAATAGCTGTCCTGCATACCCGCAACTGGAGGAAAGTTATGTCCAAGCTGTTCAAGGTAGTTGCTGTTGGCTTTGCGTCGATGGCCCTCGCATTTGGGGCCAGCGCCTGTGGTGGCACTAAGTCCACCACCGACACGGTTACTAAGACGGACCCAGCAGTTACGACGACGGACACGGTTCCGGCCACGACCACAAACGGTCCGGCTGATCCGAACGGTGTACCGCCTGTCACCCCTGCTCAAGGTGGAAAGCCAGCTACGTGTCCCTCAGCTGATCCTGAGTACGACGCAGCTACAGGCCTTTGCTACCCGAAGGGTGCAAAGCGCCCCGAGTAGTCACTTAGGTAACGAAAAGGCCGGGAGCTGTGTGCTCCCGGCCTGATCGCTACTGCGAATGCTTTTGTGGCTAGACCGTGGTTGGATCCGGCACGATGCGGATGTAAGGCTTGGGCTCTTCCCAGCCTTCTGGGTACTTCTCCTTGGCTGCCTCATTGCTGACTGAGCCAGCGATGATTACCTTGCCGCCTGGCTGCCACTGTGCCGGTGTGGCAACAGCGTGCTTGGCGGTCAGCTGGAGCGAATCAATTACGCGAAGGACTTCATCGAAGTTGCGGCCGGTCGTCATCGGGTAGATGAGGACGAGCTTGATCTTCTTGTCCGGCCCAATGACGAAGACGTTACGAAGCGTCTGGTTGTCAGCTGGGGTGCGCTCGGTTGGGTCGCCAGCAACATCTCCCGGGAGCATTCCGTAGGCCTTGGCGATCTCATGGTTGCTGTCCGAGATGATCGGGTAGTTGGGTGCCGTGCCCTGAGTCTCGGCAATGTCAGCAGCCCACTTCTCGTGGTTGTCGAGTGGGTCGGTTGAGAGGCCTGCGATCTTCACGCCACGGGTGTCGAACTCTGGCTTGATTGAAGCCATGTAGCCAAGCTCGGTGGTGCAGACGGGGGTGAAGTCACGGGGGTGTGAGAACAGTACGGCCCATGAGTCGCCAATCCAATCGTGGAAGTCGATCGTGCCTTCTGTTGTCTCGGCTGTGAAGTTAGGGGCTGTGTCGCCAATTGTTGGCATTGCTTGTCTCCTTGGGTTAAGGGATGAGGACTGCAGTAAAGCATACAAACCTGATCCGGTTTAGGCAATTACCTCTAACCGCGAGGGGATTTCGCCCGCTGGCTCAAACCACGCGGATGCCCAACTACCCTGTAGGGCCGGGTGACTGCTACCACTGCCAATCCCAAGAACACCCCAGCAGATCCGGGGTCCGCGCGCGAGCCGATGCCACGCGGAATCGCTGTCGCGCTCTTCCTCATCCTCGTAACGGCCTTTGTCCTTCGAATGGTCGGCATCGGCCATGGACTTCCCTACGCGTACAACCTGGATGAGAGCAACTACTACGTAGTCAAGGCGATCGGGATGGTGAACGGTGGCCTCAACCCGCACTGGTTTGTCAACCCGCCGGCCTTCACCTATCTGCTGGCGGCTGCCTTCAAGGTCCTGTCTGGTGGCGGGCGAGGCTTCTATGAGGTCTACACCCGCAACCCCGAGCCGGTTTGGATTGTCGCCCGCACCATCAGCGCTCTACTCGGCACCCTCGCAGTTGGGCTGATCTACGCGACAGGCGCACGGCTGTTCAGCAGGCTGGCGGGCGTCTTTGCCGCGGCAATTCTTGCCACTGGATTTCTCCCC
>CALJKH010000213.1 GCA_937973575.1 uncultured Solirubrobacterales bacterium
CGCGGTGATGATGGCCGCTCAACCTTCGCTGCCACTAAGGCGCTTGAGCACGCCGACTACCCGATGAACATGGGTTGCGACGGATCCCCCGGCAAGGACAAAACTGTCACGAGCCCAAATCTCATGAACTCGCGCTACTGCAACTCGGATTCATCAGCTGGCGGCCTCAAGGTCATTGCGTTCGGGCAGAAGTACTACCACTCGCGCTTTGACGTCTGGAATAACTGGTTCCAGGCGGCTGACAAGTCCGGAGCTGTTCCGTCGCTGACAGTTATCTGGCTTCCAAACGACCACACTGGCGGCCACAGCGTTGGCGACCCAACTCCGCAGGCAATGGTCGCTGACAACGACCTCGGTGTTGGTCAGATCGTTCAAGCGATCAGCAAGTCGAAGGTTTGGAAGCAGTCAGCGATCTTCTCGGTTGAAGACGACTCGCAGGCCGGCCAGGACCACGTTGATGGCCACCGCCAGATCGGTCTTGTGATTTCCCCATGGGCCAAAAAGGCCGCAGTCGTCCACACTCGCTACGACCAAGACTCGATGCTGCGAAGCGCAATGATGCTCCTCGGCCTTCAACCATTGACCTTGCAGGACGCGTTCGCCCAGCCAATGTACGACGCGTTCATGCGGACAACTGACAAGCCAGACACGGCTGTCTACAAGCCAATCACCCCGAAGTACTCCCCCAAGACTGTGTTCACCGCAGCTCAGGCCCGACGCGCAGGCAACCTCGGAGCAAAGATTCCTTACGGAGACTTGGATGCTGTTCCGCAGCCACTGTTTGACCAGATGATCTGGAAGAGCATCTTCGGAAACTCGCGCAAGGTTCCCGGCCCAGGGCCAAACAGTTCAGAGGCCGAACTCCAGCGCAACGCCATCGCCTTGAAGGCTCTCCGCGCTGGCAAGGCGGTCCCGTTCGCCGGCGTTAAGAAGGACGATTAACTAGCCGGACAGTGACCCGTAGGCGTCAGGCCTGCGGGTCGTTTGAAACGGGAAGAGGTCAAGCCAGTCCCGTCGCTGAGAGAGGTCGATCTCGGCGACAAGGACTGCTGCCTTGTCGCGCGGCGCTTGACACAGCACTCGGCCGTAGGGGTCGCTTATGAAGCTCGTCCCATAGAAGGTGATGTCGCCTTCATTGCCGATCCGGTTGATTGCAACCATGAACAGACCAGCGGTGATCCCGTTGCCAACAATGGTGTGCTGCCAGATCGCCTGAGTGTCAAAGCCTGGATGCGATGGCTCAGACCCGATTGCTGTCGGATAGGCGAGTAGGTCGGCATCGGCTAGCGAGTATGCCCTTGCAAGTTCCGGAAACCACTGGTCCCAGCAGGTTGGGAGACCAAATCGCGCTGTCGTCCCGTTGAGGTCGAGCTGGGTCACGGGGAACCCACCACCCTCCTCCTCCGATGGCGGACTCGGGCTAAACCAAAGGTCCTCGCGGTAACCAACTGACGCTGGGATATGCATCTTCCGAGTGCGTTGGATGAGCGAGCCATCAGGCCCTACAAGGATCGCTGTGTTGTAGCCGGCACCAGGCCCGCGCTTGACAGCGTCATCAGAGCGCTCAAAGAGCGATGCGTGCACAGGCACACCATGCTCATAGGCCATAGCTGCAGCAAAGCGGAATGTAGGCCCGTCCAAGAGATCCTCCGGCTGGGGGTCACCGCCAGGGATGCTGCCCGGAGGGTCAACTGCGAAGTACCTTGAAAGCGTCAGCTCCTGAAGGAACACGATCTGCGCGCCGTGGTTGACCGCAGCTGCGATTCCCTCTTCGAGCGCCGCAGTGTGCTCTTGAGGATCCTCATGCCAGCGCTGCTGGACAGCACCAACCTTGATGACTCCCCTGTTGTAATCCCTCTCCCGCGCGGGCGACTCAAGTGGCGGGCCAGACTCGATTACAAGTAGGTCGCTCATTCGGGGACCTGCTGGGTGATGCAGTGGATCCCACCGCCGCCAAGAGCAAGTGTCAGTGACTCAACGCCAACCACCTCGCGCCCTGGGTACAGGCTCCCGATCAGCTTCAGGGCGTCGTCGTCCATATGTGGATCCAACCCTGCGACGGGGACGATCACAGCCCCATTGCAGACATAGAAGTTCGTGTACGGGATAACGATGGGCTCGTCCGTGCCAGATCGGCTAGCGCGTGGAAGCAGCTCGATTGTCGTCACCTCAACCCCGCTCTCCTCAAGGATCGCTCTGTTGTGGGCCATAGGGCCCTGATTGACGTCTCCGGCGGGCGCAGTTTGAAGGAGAGCCTTGCCTGGGGCATAAAAGGCGCAGATGTTGTCTACATGCCCGTCGGTGTCTGCATCCTCGGCTAGCCCACGCTCAAGCCAGATCGTCTGCTCCACACCAAGGAACTCCTCAAAGGCACCCTCAAGGACCGACTGCGTCGCGTTGGGGTTGCGATTCGGGTTGAGGTTGCACTGCTCAGTGGTAACCAGCAGCCCAGCTCCATCGACTGCGATTGACCCACCCTCCAAAACTAGATCAGACGAAATTCGCTCTATCCCGAGGTGCTCAAGCAGGAGCCGGCTTATTGCAGCGTCGTTTTCATAAGGCACGAACTTCTCACCCCAAGAGTTGAAAGCAAAATCGACGCCCGCCCGGGACCCAGATTCGCCCTTGACGATGATTGGCCCACTGTCGCGGAACCAGGAGTCGTCAATCGGCATCTCTACAACTTCAACATTCTCCTCAGGACAGGCTCTGCTAGCAGTCTCTCCCGCCCCGGGGTTAGCGACGAGCGTGACCTGTTCAAACTGGCTGACGGCATCAACTACGCGGGCATGGCAGTCAAACGCTGCGTCCATCCCAATCCCACGCCACGACTCCTCCCGGCATGGCCAAGCTAAGAGCGTGCGCTCGTGCCTGTCCCACTCTGCCGGCATGCGAAGGCCCGTGGCAGACATAACGCGACTGTCGGCTTAGAAGCCGCCGCGGCCCTTGCTGAGCCTGTTGCGACCAACCTGCTTCTCAGTCACCTGAGCAATCAGCCTGAGCATTGCCGAGTCGCCGCTGGCCTTAACAGTTCCCACCTCAAAGGCCGTGAGCCAGTCCTCAACCGTCCCTTTGGTTGCGAGGGTGTTGAAGTCTGCCCTTGGGATCTCAACCCTGACTCGCGCGTGGTCTGCGACTCCCTTGGTGATCTTGAGATCGGGCATTTCCACTTGGAATGCCTGGATGTCACCACGGCCCTTTAGCTCAACGTCAATCGTTACTGGCAACGGGCGCAACGCTGGCACCTCGTCAAGAAAGTGTTCGATTGCTTGGCGGATCAGTTCAGGTGCATCGCTTGACATGCGGTGATCCTATCCAGCAGCGGTTAACCGTGAAGCAAGATCTTCAGAAGGATGATTGATGCGCCCAGGGCAGTTGCCACCAGAGTGGCAAGGAGCCGAAGTGGCATTCCGGCAGCGCTCCGCCCTGATGAGAAGAAGGCTGTTGCCCCAAGTTCCAGCACGCAGATCGCGCTGGCGAGGTTGATCAGCACCTGATCTGCACTAGTCACAAAGCTGCCAAGGACTAGGACGTTAATTGGCAGAAGCGGCGCGGCAATCATCGGCAGCTCCTTATTAAGGGCTGCCTTTGTGCTTTGGACTGACGGAGTTACGCCGTCAGACGACCATTTGCCGAGCACAATCGCGTACGAGTGAGCAAGCCACAGAGCAGCAATCGTGAAGAAAGTGAAGATGCCGACCTCAGCAGCGCCGTCTCCACTTGTTAGGTCGGCAGCACTGATCACTGACGCCGCAATGATCAGGCCGTAAATCGCGCTAGAGACGTTAGCCGGGCCGCGCTGATCAATCAGCAGCCGGCGGCCCGGTACGTAAGCCTCTTGTTGGTCGGAAGTGCTCAGATCTTGTGGCGCTGCAGAAGCTTCTTGCCAATAACCATGCGCTGGATCTCTGAGGTTCCCTCGCCGATCAGGAGCAGCGGCACATCGCGGTAGAGACGCTCGACCTCGTACTCCTTCGAGTAGCCGTAGCCACCGTGGATTCGGAAGCACTCTTCTACGCAGAAGTGGCCTGCCTCTGAAGCAAACAGCTTCGCCATGCCAGCCTCAAGGTCTGAGCGCTCGCCGTTGTCCTTCATGCGCGCGGCACGGAGGGTCATTAGACGGGCTGCGTCAACCTGGGTTGCCATGTCGGCAAGCTTGAACTGAATTGCCTGATGCTGTGCGATCGGCTTGCCGAATGTCTTGCGCTCTTGGCTGTAACGAAGCGCGAGCTCGAGAGCGCGTTGGGCGATGCCAACACCGCGAGCTGCAACATTCACACGACCAACCTCGAGAGCGTCCATCATCTGGATGAAGCCTTCGCCAACTCCAGCCTCTTCGCCACCAAGGATGTTCTCTGCTGGGCAGCGGTAGCCGTCAAATACGAGCTCTGTGGACTCAACGCCCTTGTAGCCCATCTTCTTGATCTTCGGCGGAACGTTGAAGCCCTTGAGAGCGCCAGTGTTCTCGTGAACTCCTGACTCCTTCTCAGCGATGAAGCAGGTCATGCCCTTGAAGGCAGGCTCAGCTGTTGTGTCGGTCTTGACGAGAACGAAGCAGAGGCTGCTCATAAGGCCGTTGGTGACCCACATCTTGGCGCCGTTGATCTCCCACATTCCGTCTTCAACCTTGGTGGCAGTGGTCTTGAGGGCCTGAACGTCGGAACCGGCCTCAGGCTCAGAGAGTGAGAATGAAGCGCGAATCTCGCCTGTTGCCATCCGTGGCAGGTACTTGGCCTTCTGCTCCTCAGGACCGAACTCCATGAGGAGGTAGACACCGATGAAGTGGGTGTTGATGATGCCCGAGATGCTGACCCAACCACGGGCGAGCTCTTCAACGATCATCGTGTAGGTCGTGAGGTCGAGGCCCATTCCGCCGTATTCCTCAGGAACGGTTACGCCGAAGAGACCAAGCTCGCGCATCTGATCGACGATGTCCTGCGGGTACTCGTCTGCTGCGTCGAAATGCTCGGCGTTCGGGAGGATCTGCTCGTCCACGAACTGCCTGACCATCTCGGTCATCATTACCTGCTCGTCGGTCTTATCTGAGAACTGCGGGGCAATTGACATGTCTTTTAGGGCTCCCGGTATCGGAATTACAAGTTCTGGAACACCAGCCTACCGGGATCTCCCCTTATTCTCACGCCACGTGAACCCAACTGCAGCGATTTTGGAAGGGGCTGACCCTCAGCGACTCGCGCTTCTTTCCCTTGATTACGAAGGAAAGCGGGCTGAATGGTCATTCGCTG
>CALJKH010000214.1 GCA_937973575.1 uncultured Solirubrobacterales bacterium
CATGAACATCGGCGGGCGCGCAGCGATCTGTGGACTGATCAGCGGCTACAACGAGTCGGAGTCTGAGTCATTCCCGAACTTCGCAAGCCTGATCGTGAAGAGGCTGAAGGTTCAGGGATTCCTGATTCTCGACTACTACGCCCAGATGCCAGCAGCCATTAAGCAGCTCGGCGAGTGGTACGGCGCAGGCAAGCTGCAGAGCCGCGAGACAGTCGTTGAAGGCCTCGAGAACGCTCCTGAGACGCTCAACATGCTGTTTGACGGTGGCAACACCGGCAAGCTCGTCCTGAAGGTCGCTGACTGACCTGGTCCCGTTGACAGTTCTGCGGCGAACCTGCCGCAGAGTTGTCACAAAGCCCAGCAGTTTATGTAGACAAGTATGTCTACATTTGTCATCATGAGTTTTGCGATGGCGGAGAAGACGACGACGATTCGAATTACCTCCAAGGTTCGGGATGAGCTAAATGCGCTAGCCGACTCGGACGGGCGCTCCACTGCGGCAATGGTCGCGTGGCTGGTTGAGAAGGAAAAAGGCAAGAGGCTCCTTCGCCAGGCCAATGTGGAATTCGCGAAACTCAAACAAGAAGATCCAGAGGGCTGGGCTCAGTACATGGCTGAGTTCGAGGAGTGGGAAGGTCTCTCTGGAGCAGCGGAGCTACCACCGGAATGATCGAGGTTCCTGCTGCGGCGCAAGGTGAGGTTTGGGACGCGGTACTCGGGCCAGGGGTAGGTCGTGAGCAAGCTGGCTTCCGCCCTGTTCTTGCATTTTCAGTCGATGAACTTGGCCTCGGCCCAGGGGACATGGTTATCGCGGTGCCGTTTACGAGTGCCCGGGAGTACCCCCTTTCAGTCACGGTTGATCCGCCCGAGGGTGGCCTAGAAAAGCAATCTTTCGCGCTCGTCAATCAGATCAGCGCGATCAGCCGGCACCGTCTCAAGCGTTTCCGCGGGATTGTTTCCGAGGAAACGCTACGGAGCGTTCATGAAGTGCTCGGCGTGCTTACCCGCGTCGACTGAGTACTTCGCGCAGCAGCTCTACTAGGCCGGGTGCCTCAGCCAGCTGCTCCTGCTCGTCCGCAGTCCCCTTGCCACCAAGGAGCTCTGCGAATCGACCTTTGACCGGCTCTGCCCTGCGGCGCGATGCCTTTTGAGTCTCAGGGAGTGGAATCTCTTCGGCCTCAAGCCAATCACTGTGAGCAACCTGTTCGCCTGACCCGGCCCCAACCCTCATGCCAATCCATGGTGGGGTCGAAAGTTGAAGGTGGCTCTCAGGGCCGGCCAGTGCCCGCGCGTGGAGAGCCCTGTCAACTACTGCCACAGCATCGGCAATGCGGCCGGCTTGGTCTAGGTCAGTCCCTATGACATCGACGACTGTGACTCTGGTGAAGGTCAGGGTTGATGTGGCTGGGGGAGCCTTGATGCTGCGTTGCTTGCGGTTTGGCTTGTCGCCAGCAAGCTCCTCAACGATCAGAACATGTGAGGTTTCAGCCTCATCGGACTCGCGCACTACCCAGCGGCCAGCGGGTATGCCCAAAGAGCCAGCGAAGTCAAACTGAACGAACTTGAAGTGCCCCTCGGGGAGGGCGTCAGTTGTGGCTCTTGCCACTCTTGATGTACTTCGACGGACCAGCAGCGACTGTTGGGTTGCTGGTCTTAAGCAGTCTGTCTACAAGTGCTGTCCACTGGCCGGCGTTAGCTGCAACTCCGGGGTTAGTCAGGAGCTGCGTGCTGCCGTCAGGATGGAACCCAACGTGAATGTGGTCGTCGTGGTCGGCCAACGCGAGAGTGTTGTCAGTGCCGGCGTAAGTCATCAAGGTGATGATCTGGTGTGGCTTCATTGCCCCCTGAAGTGCGAGGAGTAGGCGAACAGCCTTGTCAGTGATTGAGCCGACGCCCTGGTGCCCAAGGATTGGGGTGCCGTTCAGAGCTGCAATGTCTACCGCTGATCCCGAGGAGTGCTCAGAGACATTGCCTGATGTCGTGAGGTAGGAATGGCCGCAGTGAAGGGTTGAGACAGTTGGGTTGAGCCCGTTGTCAGCCAGGTACTCGAGTACTGCGAGTACACGGCGGTCAATGCCACCAGCTGCGATGTCAGCGCGGCCACAGTCGTAGATCGTGATCCGTGGGTCAGTGAGCACGCGGCGACCAAGCTCGTCCTTGCTCATCAGGAGCACTTGGCCGATTGTCGGGGCGTTACCTGAGGCGGCGTAGCTGAGGCCCGCGCCGCGGTGCGTGCTCTTTGCGAGCAGTGTCCAACCGGTGAGAATTGGCCGAGGGTCAATCGCAGGGGAGTTCTTGCCAGCAGGCTGGATCTGGAACTTGATTGATCCCTTAGCGGCACCAGCTGGTGCATTGACTCCGCCGAGGATCGTGCCGCCAATCACAGTGCTTCCTACCTTGAGGGTCTTGACAACTGCGTCCTTGCGGTTGATGTTGACCGGAACTGTGAACCAGTCGGAGAGGTTCGCTGGGCCCTCTGCCTCGGAGAGCTGCTCCTCGCCACCGTGCTTGAAGGCACTTGGGCGAGCAGGGTTGGCAAACAGTCGCCTGCGCTCGCCGGTGTCACCAATGAGAGTTCCGTCAGTCGTTGCTGCGGGGCCGGTAGCTGACTCATTGTGGAGGCTCAGCCGGAGTTCCTTGGACAGCTCCTTGGCGCTGACCTTGATCTCCTTGCGTGTCACAAAGCGGCGGGCGACATTGCCGAGCCCGGAGTAGGTGTAGGTGTTGCCAAACGCATCGCGCAAGACGATGTAACGACCAAGCGTCTTTGACTGCCCGAGCTTGATGACGGTGCCGTCAGCAACTGCTGTGACCTTCGCGCCAGGGCTGCTGTCAAGGCCAACGGAGGTAACTGAGCCGTCCTTGCCAGCGACTGGGGTAGAGGCAACCTTGCCTGTGACCGGGTACATGGCTTCGGCGAGGCCCGTCAGCGAGCCGACGAGGTCATTAGGAAGGCCTGCGAGGAGTCGAGCGCGGTGGATTACATCTGCGACGTACCACTCGGCATGGTTGTAGGAGAGGATCGCCTTGTGAAGATCGCTTGCTCCACCCGATGCCTTGAGGTACTTGGCTGCGGCGAAGATTGCATCGGCAGGGTTGTACGGGTCTGCCTTGCCGTCACCGCTTGCGTCCACGCCGTAGGTGTCCCAAGTGCCAGGCATGAACTGCATCCAGCCGACTGCTCCGGCTGACGAAACGGAGAGGTTGCGGCCGTAGTCGGTCTCAACTGAGTTGATAGCTGCGAGGACCTGCCATGGAATCCCGTACTCGATGCCAGCTGCCTGGTAGATCGGAAGCAGGAATGGCGGAATGTTGAACTGGGCGATCAGCTCGCCAGGGGTCCCAAGAGGGGTGAGGCCGGGGATGCCAATGATTGCTGGCTTAGCCTTTTTCTTGGCCTTTTTCTTCTTCTTGTGCTTTGGCTTTGGGTGGGGCTTAGGCTGCGGAGTCGTCGTGGGAGTTGTCGTGGGAGTGGTGGTCGTTGTCGTCGTCGTGGTTGTCGTTGTCGTCTCGGTTGACGTTGTCGTGTCAGCCGTTGACGGTGACGAGGCTGCCTCACCTGATGCCAGCGCAAGGGCTGGGGCAGCAGCAAACACAAGAGTTGCGGCAGCAGCAGTTAAGGCTGCGCTCAATCGATTCCTGTTAGGTCGTTTTGTCTGCATGTGGGTGGTTGAAGGACTCTCCCCGTCCTCCGAAGGTGAAAGGTAACACCTAAGAACTGCCCGAGCCGCCGATTAGGGCGCTCGTCAACAGGATTTTCACAGGAGCGGTGGGCCGTCGCAGGCGCGGGCGAAGCCTTGCTGCTGCTGTATCGTCGGGTTAGCCCACACCCACTTCTTAGGAGCCGACATGACTGACGAAACGAACGACACAGGACTCAAGGACCGCATCCAGCGCCAAGGCGAGGAAGCAATCGGCAAGGTTGTCGGCGATCTTCTTGAGAACCCGCTCTTTACTGGTGCACTCGGCCGGGCACTTGAGGCCCGTGAGAAGGCAAACGAGGCCCAGCAGGCCGCAATGTCAGCTCTCAATGTCCCGTCAGCTGCAGATCTCTCACGCCTGACCCGTCGCGTTAGGTCAGTCGGCCAGCGCCTTGAGGGCGTTGAGGATTCGCTTGATCGACTTGAGCGGCTGCTTGGCAGCGACGGCATTGGCAACATTCAGGATCGGCTGGAGAAGATTGAGACTGCAGTCGAGAAGCTTGGGGCCCAGCCAAAGCCTGCCGCAAAGGCAGCTCCTAAGCGGCCAGCAGCTAAGAAGCCTGCGGCAAAGAAGGCAGCGCCGAAGAAGAAGTAGTTCCGCGCTCGCTTAAGAGCGCGCTTCGTTTTAGCTGAGTAAGGCGAGCGCCTTTGGGGCGATCGCCTTCAATGCAGCTTCAAGGTCGCCGTCAGAGGTGATGCCGGCGCCCGTCTCTGTGATCAGAAGCAGTGACAGAGCCGCAAATCCAAGTCGCTCTGCGGCCTCGTAGAGCGAAGCTGTTGAGAGGTCCGCTGCGACAGCAGGCTCTGGAATCGCCTCCGCTGTGGGCGTCAGGTGCACGCTGGCGGAAACCACTGCCCCGCGCGCCGCGCCCTGGAACAGGGCCGTCGCGCTCTCCTCGAGCTTTGAGTCCGCTTTGAAGCTCAACTCTCCGAGGTCGCTGCCTGCCTCCGCTGCAATCACAAGTGCCTCAAGCTCTAGGCACGGTGAGGCAGCTGTTCCGATGCGCACCATCCGTTCGACCCCCAGCAATGAGAGGTCGCTGACTACCGCATTGAGGCTTGGCCCACCGATTCCAGTCCCCTGCACCATCAACATCCCGCTGCCGTCAGCGGCCGGGCCGCTGTAGCCCCAAAGGCCACGGTGATGGTTGAACATCGGGGCTGGGGTCGTGAGTAGCTCTGTCGCTAGGAGCAGTGCTCTGCCCGGGTCTCCCACAAGTAATGCCCGATTGGCCGGTTCGGCGGTCGGGCGCAGGATCCTCGGCTTTCCATTCACAAGCTGCAGGTTAGGGGTAGGCTCTGCGCATATGGCACGTGCACAGAGACCCCGTGAAGCAGCTGACGCCCTGCGCTCAGCAGTTGACAAGACAGTCCAGCAGACCCTTGGTCAGGCAACCGCATCACGCGGTCGCGCCCAAGAGCGCGCCCAAGACCTTGTTGACGAGGTAACCCAGGCAGCTTCGAAGCTGCGCGAATCGCTTGAGGATTTGCGAGTCGCGACTAAGGAAGATGTCCGTGAGCTGTCTGATCGCCTTGCGGCGATAGAGCGGCGCCTGACTGTCCTCGAGAAGCCCAAAGCGGCTGCTCGCAAGGTCCCAGTCAAGAAGGTGGTAGCTAAGAAGCCTGCCGCCAAGCGCTCGACTGGTCCGAAGAAGAGCAAGTGAGCCGTCCCGTGGCTGACTTAAGCCACGGAGTCATCGCGGCGGCACGGGGCACAGGCCTCCTGCCACCCGGCGGCGAAGTGGTTGTGCTCCTCTCAGGTGGGCCCGATTCAGTCTGCCTGCTTGATGTGGCCGCCAAGCTGGCTGGCCCTAAGGCGGTAACTGCACTCCATGTAGACCATGGTCTGCGCCCAGGCGAGGAGGACACTCGCCTCTGCGAGCAGGTCTGCGATGTAGCTGGTGTGAACCTCGTCGTTGAGTCGCTCGACCCCTCAACTGCTCAGGGCAACATGCAGGCTTGGGCTCGCGAGCAGCGATACACGCTTGCTGGCTCATTGGCATCTGAGATGGGCGAGGCCACAATTGCTGCTGGCCATACTGCCAGTGACCAAGCTGAAACAGTTCTTTACAGGCTTGCCGCAGCACCGGGCCGCCGGGCACTCCTTGGCATGAGCCCTCGGACGGGCCAGCTGATCCGCCCGCTACTTGGTGTTCGCAGGACGGAGACAGTCGGGTATTGCGTCGACCATCGCCTTCCGTTCAACGAGGACCCGACAAACGACTCGCTTGTTTATGCCCGCAACCGAGTCCGCTCGGGCCTTGTCGGGGCACTCAAGGAAATTCACCCAGCTGCTGAGGCCAATGTCGTCGCCACAGCTGAGATCCTGCGGGACGAAGCTGCTGTCCTGGACGGAATCGTTGAATCGCTGATTGATGGCGAACAGCCACACAGGACTGTCCCGCTCCAGCGTTTAAGGGAGCAGCCTGCAGCGCTGCGCCGCCTAGTCGTCCAAAGGCTGGCCGACGAAGCTGCCGGCCGGCTGGCGCCTGGCGTGGCTAGGCGAGCAGATGAAATCGCTGGCCTTTCAGACAGAGGGACGGCGATGCTGGATGTGCCCGGGGGAGTCCGCGCTGTCGTTGAGCGCGGCGTGTTGCGCTTCGTCCCTCGCGGCTGACGGTGACTGGCAGGGGCCAGCCCGACTAGTCTCCGGCTTCGATGAAGGCAGATGAACAAATCGGAGAGGTGCTTGTCCAACAGGACGAGCTTGCCCACAGAGTCCGCGAGCTTGCCGCTGAGATCACTCGCGACTATGCGGACATCGAGGGAGGGTTGCTCCTCGTCGGAGTCCTTAAGGGCGCAATGTTCTTCATTGCCGACCTGATGCGGTCGCTCGACATTCCATGCGAAGTTGACTTCATGGCTGTGTCTTCATACGGATCGGCCACCCAGTCCTCTGGCGTAGTTCGGATCATGAAGGACCTCGACATGCCTCTTGAAGGCCGCGACGTCCTGATCGTTGAGGACATCGTGGACTCAGGCCTCACACTTCAATACCTCGTCCGTAACCTCAACGCGCGTGGGCCCAAGAGCCTTGAGGTATGCACCTTGCTGTCGAAGCCAACGAGGCGTTCCGCCTCCGGCGATGTCAAGTACGTCGGGTTTGAGATCCCTGACAGATTCGTGATCGGCTACGGCTTAGATCACCAAGAGCGCTATCGCAACCTTCCTTATGTTGCGGCTCTAATGCCCAAAGAGGGCTAAACCACTCACTAGGCTGGCGCGTCACGCTCCTCCGCGGCCCTCGTCCGCTGCTACGCTGGTGCGTAACTGCTACCGGGAATCAATGACCTCCGGCAGCGGCTAGAAAACATTTAGATGAGCCGGTTTTTCAAGAGCGCAGCATTCCCCATCCTTGTGGTGGTCATTCTTGCGTTCTTTGCGCAGAAGTTGATCAGCCCGGGTACAAACGCGCCGAAGTACACCTACGCGAACCTGACCCAAGACATCAACGCTGGCAAGGTCAAGAGCGCTGACCTCAAGACCAAGGACAACATCGTCGCCGTCACCCTGACCGACGGCAAGAAGCACGAGACGGGCTGGAATCCAGCTGATCCTCAGCTTCAGGCCCAGCTTCAGAAGGCCAACGTCAACTACGACGTTCAGGGCAAGAAGACAAACGGGTGGCTTTCGCTGCTCACATATGTACTTCCATTCATCATCTTCATCGGCTTCTGGATCTTCCTTATGAACCAGGTTCAAGGTGGTGGGTCCAAGGTCATGTCCTTCGGCAAGTCCAAGGCCAAGCGGATGAGCGTCGACGCACCCAAGATCACCTTCCGCGATGTTGCCGGAGTTGATGAGGCCGTTGAAGAACTGCATGAGATCAAGGAATTCCTTGAGAACCCGAAGAAGTTCCAAGCTCTTGGTGCCCGTATCCCCAAGGGCGTGCTCCTTTACGGGCCTCCCGGCACAGGCAAGACGCTTCTCGCTCGCGCAGTTGCTGGTGAAGCTGGAGTTCCGTTCTTCTCCATCTCAGGCTCAGACTTCGTTGAGATGTTTGTAGGCGTTGGCGCAAGCCGCGTCCGCGACCTCTTCGAGCAAGCCAAGCAGCACAGCCCGTGCATCATCTTCATGGACGAAATTGACGCTGTTGGCCGTCACCGCGGCGCCGGCATGGGCGGTGGCCATGACGAGCGTGAGCAGACCCTCAACCAGCTTCTCGTTGAGATGGACGGCTTCGAGATGAAGGACAACATCATCCTTATCGCCGCAACCAACCGACCAGACATTCTTGACCCTGCTCTGCTGCGCCCAGGTCGATTTGATCGCCAGATCGTCGTTGACCGCCCAGACCGCAAGGGCCGCGCCAAGATCCTCGAAGTCCACACGCGCGGCAAGCCACTCGCCCGCGAGATCGATGTGGACACCCTCGCTGGCCAAACACCAGGCTTCACCGGTGCTGACCTTGCCAACCTCGTCAATGAGGCTGCACTCCTTGCCGCGAGGACTGGCAAGCGTGAGATCACGCAGATTGAGCTTGAGGAAGGGATCATGCGAGTAATCGCTGGCCCCGAGAAGAAGACTCGCGTAATGGGGGATAAGGAACGCCTGATCACCGCGTACCACGAGATGGGCCACGCAATCGTCGGCCACGACCTTGAGCACGCGGACCCAGTCCACAAGATCAGCGTGATCAGCCGTGGCCAAGCACTTGGCTACACAATCTCAATGCCTTCCGAGGACAAGTTCCTCACCACCCGCGCAGAGCTGCTCGACACGATGGCAATGACGCTCGGTGGTCGTGCTGCCGAGGAAATCGTCTTTGACGAGATCACCACCGGTGCCAGTAACGACCTTGAGAAGGTCACTAGCACTGCGAAGCAGATGGTCATGCGATTCGGCATGAGCGCCAAGCTTGGCCCGCGGGTATTCGGTCACGACCAATCACAGCCATTCCTCGGCCGTGAGTTCAGTGCGCAGGCTGACTACTCGGACGAAATTGCCCGTGAGATTGACGACGAGATCCGCCGCATCGTTGAGAGCGCACACCAACGCGCCCGCGACATCCTCACCGCACGCCGCCATGAACTTGAGGTCATCTCGAAGATCCTGCTTGAGCGCGAGACGATCGAACGCGACGAGTTTGAAGGCCTGATGCAGGGCAAGGCAGAGGCTGACGTATTCCACGATGAGCCTGCTGCAACTACTCCTGAAGCGCCTCAGCCTCCAGCTGATGCACCCGCACCCGAGTCATCCTCCGGTGCTAGCCCGTTCCCGCGCCCCGGCTTCGCCGGCGGAACATCCGAAATGCGGGGCGACGGTAACGAGCCTCAGGCTTAGCTCTTCCTGCCTGCTTCCGTGAGCTCGGGTCGG
>CALJKH010000215.1 GCA_937973575.1 uncultured Solirubrobacterales bacterium
AGTTCATCCTCAGGATTCGCGGCGAGTCAATGATTGATGCTGGGATTCTTGACGGTGACCTTGTTGTCGTGCAGCGTTCAAAGGATGCGCGTGATGGGGAGATCGTCGTGGCCCTTGTTGGTGATGAGAGCGAGGCGACAGTCAAGCGCTTCTTCCGCGAGGGCGACAAGGTTCGGCTTCAGCCGGAGAACAGGGCTTTGGAGCCGATCATCACTGACGAGGTAGAGATCGTCGGCAAGGTCGTTGGCTTGATGCGCGACATCCGCTAGTTAATCGCCTGCCGCCCGATTAGAGTGAGCGCATGAATCCATCGCTCTCAATTGACCGTGTTGTAAAGAACTCCTACGCGCTGCTGCGCAAGTACCTCAAGCGCCTTGTAGGCATGTCCGCCATGCTGATCGGCATCTACATCGTCGGAGGCACGCTGGTAGTTGGAGCATTCGCCCTGCCGGCCGGTAACGCTCGCGCGATCGTGGCGTCGATCGTCATCGCAGTCGTATTAGTGGGGGTTATCTACCTCACCTACGGTTATCAGGCATCGGTGATGCGGATTGTCGAGATTGACACCACCGGTGGCGAGCTCGGGACAATCAGCGAAGTATTCGAGTCAGTTAAGAAGCGCATCTGGCCACTTTTTGGGATGGCCCTGTTCGTGTCCGTCGTAACTTTCATCGGCTACCTCGTCTTCGTTATCCCCGGTGTCTTCCTCGCGTTGATCTGGGCTGCGGTATCACCAATCGTTGTCTTTGAGGGACTCGGCTTCTCAGCGCTTGACCGCAGCCAAAGGCTGGTTAAGGGAAGCAAGTGGGGACTCCTCGGCCTCGGCGCTGTGTTAATCGCCATCATGCTGGCCATCTACTTGGTGTTCTTCCTCGTTGTACTGATCCTGAGCCTCATCTTTGGCGCTGCTGGTGGGTCAGGAGTTGGGGGTGCCGTAAGCGCGATCGCCCAAGTTGCTGGCTACTTAATCCTGCTGCCGATCGGGGCGATCGTCCCTGCGGTTGTCTACTTCGAGTTGCGCGGAATTGAAGGTGGCCTGCCGCCTGCTGCGCCGGCTCCTCCAGTGGCGCCGGCGCCTGTTACGACGACAGCGCCAACTCTTCCTGGGCCACCCGCACCACCTGAGCCTGTGGTCCCAACGCCACCAGCGCCTCCGTCAGATATTCACGCGGGTGAGGTCCCACCTCCTCCGCCACCGCCGAACGCACCTGAGGTTTAGGCCCCTAAGCGAAACCCAAAGTCGCAGCGGATCGCCCGGCCAAGTGCCGGGTGATTTCGTTAGGGCTACCCTTTGGAAATGTGAGACAGACGACTGCGGCAGCCTTCGGGCTGTCGAGGAAAGTCCGGACATCGAAGGGCAGGGTGGTCGGTAACGCCGACCCGGGGAAACCCGCGGGAAAGTGCAACAGAAACAAACCGCCTAAGCAGAGCTTGCTCTGCCGGCAAGGGTGAAATGGTGAGGTAAGAGCTCACCGGCGTCGTGGTGACACGGCGGCCGGGCAAACCCCACTCGATGCAAGGCCAAGCAGGACCGTTATGAGGTTGCCCGCCCAGGTCCAGGTAGGCCGCAAAGATGGATAGTCGTCCAACGACAGAATCCGGCTTATAGGCTCACTAACGGAGAGGGTCCCGCAAGGGGCCCTCTCCTACTTCTCGCTTAGCGGCACGGGTACTGCCTCGGCGGGCTCTGCGCTCGCTTTGCTCGCAACGCGCCCGGCGAAGCAGAAACCCGCACCGCCATCCTGAATTTGTCTGGAGGACGGCGCTGGGGCGGGTACCTGCCGTGAGGACAATCAGCGCGGGCGACGGGATGGAGCCCGTCGCGTCCTGCA
>CALJKH010000216.1 GCA_937973575.1 uncultured Solirubrobacterales bacterium
GCGCGAGATTGCCCAGTGGTTTGATCAGATGCTAGAGCGCCAGCCCTGGATGGCAGGGGAGCGCTTCACGGTGGCCGACATCACCTGTGAACTAAATCACGGCTATTCGCCGGCAGCTACCTTCGGCCGCTCAGTGGCTTCACCCTCGATCCCGAGGTGTGGAAGCACCTTGTCGAGCCAAGCCGGAAGCCACCAAGTGGCGTTTGCTGCCAAGTCCATTACGGCTGGCAACAGGATCACGCGGATAACAAAGGCGTCAATAAAGACTGCAGTGGCAAGCCCGAGGCCGAACATCATGATCACCTTGTCGTCAGTTCCGATCATGAACGAGGCGAATACGCAGATCATGATCGCGGCTGCAGCAGTAACGACTCGGCCAGTCGCAGCAAGCCCGGAACGGACAGCCCCGCGGGGATTGCCCGTCTTCGTCCATTCCTCCCGGATCCGCGAAACGATGAAGACTTCGTAGTCCATCGAGAGGCCAAAGATGATCGCGAACATCATCACCGGCAGGAACGGCTCAATCGGGCCTGGCTGAATCCCTAGAAGCCCTGCGCCCCAGCCCTCTTGGAACACGAGGGTGACAACGCCCAGCGCGGCTCCGATCGACAACAGGTTCATCAGCGCCGCCTTGATGGGCACTAGAACCGACCTGAAGACAACCATCAGCAGCAGAGCTGAAAGAAGGACGACCACACCAATGAAGAGCCAGAGCTTGCTGCTGAAGATGTCAGCAAGGTCGATTGTCGCCGGAGTGAAACCACCGATCAGAACCTGAGTGTCTGTACTCGCCTCAAGCTTCGGTGCCACATCGCTTCGCAGATGCTTGACCAGTGCAGTTGTTGCCTCGCTCTGGGGCGAGCTCTCAGGGTAAGCGACGATCACCGCGGTTGACCCGTCCTTGCTGAACATCGGGCCGTACTTGGAAGCCTTGGGTCCTGCCTCCTTGCCGGCAACAGGCATCCTTGTGACCTGGCTGACCCCCGGAGTCTCAGTGACCCCCTTCTGAACAGCTGCAACAGCTTTCTGGTCACCAGGCTTAGGGACTGTCACTACGATCTGCATCGGCCCGTTGAAGCCAGACCCAAAGCCAGAAGCGAGGAGGTCATATGACTGTCGCGTCGTCTGGTCTGGCGAGTCGTTGCCTGCGTCATTATGCATCTGGCGCATTCCGAAAGCAGGGATTGTCAGCGCGACAAGAATGGCCGTACCGCCAATTGCGCAGATCCAGCGATGGCGAACCACTCCGTCAGACCAGCGTGCCCAAACCTGGCCCTCCTTCTCGGCTCCGCGGCCTTGCGACCGCCCCCTGCCGATCCTGCCGCCCACTCGCTCGAAGCCAAGCAGCGCTGGAGTCAGGGTGATCGCCGCGAGCATCGTGACGAGCACAACCATTGATGTTGCGATCGCCACCCCGTAAAGGAAGGAGATGCCAAGCAGGACCATGCCGAGAATGGCGATAACCACTGTCACTCCTGCGAACACGACAGACCTGCCCGCAGTGTTCATCGCCTCGATCACAGCACCCTCAAGGCGCTCCCCATTTGCGGCGTAGGAGTCCCTGAATCGGCTGACAATGAACAGGGAGTAGTCAATACCTACGCCTAGCCCAATCATTGATGCAAGCTGCGGGGCGAAGTCCGCTGTATCGATCGATCGACTAAGTAGGCCGAGCAGTGACAGGCCAACTCCTAGGCCGAATAGCGCCGTGCCAACTGGCAGGCCCATTGCGAGCACTGACCCGAAGGTGAATAGAAGAATGATCACGGCTGCACCAACGCCGATCAGTTCAGTCAGGCCAGGTGGCTTGCGCTCAGCGAGGGCGATGGCCTGCCCGCCGAGCTCAACCTTGAGTCCGTCGCCGCCAGCCTGCTTGGCAGTGTCGATAACCCGCTGAATGTCGGCCTTAGGCATCTGCTGGCCGAGCTTGTCGAAATCAACAACTGCGAAGGCGATCTTTCCGTTCTTCGAGATCTGCCCCTTGCCCTGCGGTGTGTATGGGCTCACGACCGTCGCTACATGCGGCTCCTTGGCGACCTTGGCGAGCATTGTGTTGACTCGCTTCTCAATAGAAGGGTCTGTGACTGCGCCCTTGTCTACAGAGACAACAATCTGCGACCTATCCCCCGCCTGGTTCGGCGCTGCCTTTGCCAGAAGGTCTGCTGCCTCCTGCGACTGCGAGTTGGGGAGCCTGATGTTGTTTGAGTAGACGGCCGGGTAAGCCTTACCAATTGCGCCGACCCCAACCAAAATGACTAGCCAGAGAGCAACGACTAGGCGGCGGTGGGCAAAGCACAGACGAGCAATCGAACTCATGTGACTCCTTAGGTCAAGACCAAGCCGATCGGGGCGGAAGGCTGGCTGCCCGCAATTGTATTGACGCGCGCCGCGACTCCTGTGAGGATGCCCACCATCCGGCTCAAGCCCTTTCAACCGCCCGTCCGAGGAGGACACATGAAGAAACTGCTCGCTCTTGCACTCCCACTCGCAGCCCTGCTCCTCACCGCCTGCGGTAGCTCGACGACAAACGCGACCGACAGCGTCAAATCAGAGCTGTCAAAGCGCGAAAGCTCAATCTCTAGCTCGATTGCGAGCACTCTGACTCAGGCCACGTCAGGTGGCAAGGGAGCGACAAAGACAGCTGACGGCGGGTTCAGCAAGGACTGCACCGTTTCAGGAGTCCCGAATGTCAATCCCACCAGCGTGAAAGTGGCTGTAACTGCGAAGGGCTCGCCGGCCGCTGTGAGCTCATTGATTGCCTGCCCCAGCGCGAAAGGCGTCGTCCGAGTGGTCGCGAATTTGAAGGCTCAGAAGCCGATCAGAGTCGGCCCGTTTCAGTGCACTCCAGTCGTCCAGGGCAACAGCACTGATTTCACCTGCAGTTTTACCGCGGCCAATTCGATTTCGGCAACTTATAAATTCGCTCTTCACTTCAAGGGATAACGCTAGGCGGCGCCGAAGGTAGATCTAGCCGTAAGGCCAACACCTGTAACTACTTGGAGGAACTAATGAAGAAGCTGTTTACCGCCGGGCTCGTCGCATCGGCAGCACTTGCACTTTCAGCCTGTGGTGGTACGAAGACCACGACTGTCACATCAACCGTGCAGCCAACGTCGACCGCCACAACCACATCGGCGCCGACCACCACAACGACGACCACTCCGGCCCCCGGACCAATCAGCAAGACATGCTCCGTTACAGGAGTCAAGAATGTCTCGCCATCGACGGTTCCTGTTCAGCTTGACGCAAATGGTTACCCGGCCAACAAGGCAGCACTCGCTAACTGCGCGACTGCGACCTACCTCGTCAACTTCGTGGCTAACCAGAAGGCTCAGAGCCCGGTCTCAACGAATAACTTCACCTGCACGCCAACGGTTTCTCTCGGTGGCTCTAAGGCTGTATTCCTGTGCTCCGGAGCTAACAA
The DNA here is from genome assembly GCA_937973575.1 of uncultured Solirubrobacterales bacterium. GTDB lineage: Bacteria > Actinomycetota > Thermoleophilia > Solirubrobacterales > Solirubrobacteraceae > WLNJ01. Next base: position 3,425 of record CALJKH010000216.1, read on the forward strand.
CACCATCAAGTACAACTTCACTCTGAATTACAACCTCAAGGGCTAGTAGCTCTAAGGTTCGAGCGCCTCGGGTGGCTTTAAGCCCCCGGGGCGCTTTTTTGTTTCAACCGAAGGGGTTGGTCGGCCCCGCCAGCGGTCGGTTTGCGCAACACTCCCTCCATGTCCGTGAATGGAAATGGATCTGGCCCGCACGAACCGAGTGTCGTGATCATCGGGGCAGGCTTTGGTGGCCTCGCAGCTGCGATTGAGCTTGAGCGCAAGGGCCACAGCAACTACCTCGTCCTCGAGCGCCAAGAGAACGCTGGTGGAGTCTGGAGGGCAAACCAATACCCAGGCGCTCGCTGCGATGTTCCATCAATCATCTACCAGTACTCCTATGACCTAAGGCCTGACTGGTCTAGGCGCTTTGGCAACCAAGCCGAGATCTGTGAGTACTTGGAGGATGTTGCTGCCCGCAACGGTGTCACCCCCAAGATCCGCTTCAACACCGCAGTCGAATCAGCTGTCTTCAACGAGATCACAGACAATTGGACACTGACTCTGGAAGGTGGCGAGGTAGTGACCACCGATGTCCTCATCTGTGCCACTGGCCAGCTCAGTAACCCAAAGACGCCTGCTGTGCCGGGGATCAGCAGCTTTAAGGGGGACGTCTTCCATTCAGCCGAGTGGGACCAATCAGTCGACATCACAGGCAAGCGGGTCGCAGTTGTGGGTAGCGGAGCTAGCTCAATCCAGGTCGTGCCAGCAATCGCACAGCAGGTATCCCACCTGACCCTCGTTCAGCGCCACCCCAACTGGGTCGTAGGCAAGAAGGACTGGGCCCCTAGCAACCTCGAAAAGACTCTTGGACGCCGCTTCCCATTCCTCCTGCGCTGGTACCACAACGTCATGTGGCTCTACTTCGAAGCTAGGTACCCGCTAGTCCTGCGCAAGGCTGACCCAGTGCGCAAGGTCTGGGAGAGGATTCTCCGCCGGCAGATCGCAAAGGAGCTCGTAGACCCTCAGAAGATCGCTGCTTGCACACCCGACTACGCACTTGGCTGCAACCGCATTCTGCTGTCCTCAGAGTGGTACCCCACGATCGCACGGCATGATGTTTCAGTCGTTAACTCAGGCGTTGTGGCTGTTGACGAGACTGGATTGGTCTGCGAAGACGGAACGCATGTCGATGTCGACGTGATCGTTTGGTGCACTGGCTTCACTGCGACCGACTACATCGCCCCGATGGAAGTCACAGGTCGCAATGGCTTGACGCTGCGTGAGGCATGGAACAAAGGCCCAGAGGCCTATCTGGGGCTAGTTACGCATGGGTTCCCCAACATGTTCATGGTCTACGGCCCTAACACGGGCAGCCTGACCAACACGCTTGTCTGGATGTTCGAGAAGCAGTCCGAATGGATCTCAAAGGCCCTTGACTACCTCCAGGCACGCGGAGGCGGAGCGCTTGAGGTCCGCAAGTCAGTTGAGGCTGATTTCAACCGCGAAGCTCAGGAACGCCTGAACAAGACTGTCTTCACTGCCGGTTGCCCTGGTTGGTACACGACTGATGACGGCAAGGTCACAGGCGTATGGATCGGATCCCACGTCGAGTACGGCAATAGGACAGCCGAACTGGACACTTCGATCTTCGAACCTGCGCGACGAAGCTAGCCAGTAACGCGCTGCTCTTCGATCGCCCGGTTCTCCTGACGCTCAGAGAGAATCCGAACAGCTACAACCGCGAGCAAGATGTTCACGAGTACCCCGATGCCGAGGAACGTGAACAGAAGGCCAATTGAGAATGACCAAGCTGGGCTGAGTGCGATGAGAGTGTTCATTGGTTCGAAATCCTAGCGCCCCAGCCCGGCGGCTGTATGCCAAACGAAGAAGCGCCCAGCTACCGGGTGGTAACTAGGCGCTTCGTCAATCCAATGGAGATGGGATCAGGCTGCGACTTTGCGCGACTCGAGGTGCACGCCAACCTTGCGCTTGACGCGCTGAAGGGCGTTATCCACAGTCTTTGTGTCACGACCTGTGCGCTCAGCAATCTCCTCATACGGGCGACCGTCGAGGTAGAGCGCAAGAACCTCAGCCTCAAGCTCTGAGAGCTCGGCTGAAAGGCAATCCACAAGGGCACGAAGCTCCTCGGAGGAGATAACACGGCTTGCAGGGTCATCTACAGCTGGCCCTGGAATGAACTCGTCCAGTGTTGGCTCGCCTTCGCCCTGTGAACCGCTTGGCGATGAGGAGAAGGACACGTACTGGTTCAAAGGCGTGTGCTTATTACGAGTCGCTGTCTTCACGGCAGTGATGATCTGGCGTGTGATGCAGAGCTCAGCGAAGTTCCTGAAGCTTGATTCACGGTCTGTTCGGTAGTCCCGAATCGCCTTGTAGAGGCCCACAAGACCCTCTTGAATCAGGTCATCTGAGTCACCTCCAGCGAGGAAGTACGACGACGCCTTGAGGCGTACGAACCCGTGATAACGACGAACCAGTTGATCAATTGCCTGGTCGTCACCTTGCTTGGCAAGGGCGATAAGGAACTGATCATCAACCTTAGGTCGAGCCTTAGGCTTTCGTAGAGCTGGCTGGGGATTTGTTGACATGCGCGCGTCCTTTCGAACAGCAATAGCTGTAGTGGTAGTCGACGCACTGCCTCCCCTGGCGCCATCTCCTGAATTGTACCCAAAACTTCAACCACTAATTCTCAACCTGTGGTAGAGGCTTAAGGAATCACGGCAGCCTTCCATAACTCTGCACGCTTGTCAAGCAATATTTTTCCAACCTCCTCGCCGAGGTTGGAAATCCCTTGTTTTATGGGGCTTCGTTAGCCCTTTGAGGAGCGCTGGCGTACGGCTTCGTAAAGCAGCGCCGATGTGGCTGTTGCCACGTTCAAAGACTCAATGCGGCCATTAAGCGGGAGAGCGACGAGTCGATCGCAGCTGGACTCGACCCTTGGTCGAAGCCCCTTCCCCTCTGAACCCATCACTAACACGACTGGGCCCTTCCAATCCACGGTGTCCCAGGACTCGCCGCCCATAGCTGCTCCATGAACCCAGAATCCCCGCTCCTTAGCGGCATCTAGGAAGTCAGCGACATTGCGTACCTGAACAACTGGCAGGTGCTCGACAGCCCCCGCAGAGGCCTTACAGACGGTTGCTGTTACCTCTGCGCTGCGGTGGCGCGGGATTGCTATCCCGTCAGCTCCTGCGGCCTCTGCCACACGGCAGATTGCCCCGAAGTTCCTCGGGTCTTGTACTTCGTCGAGGACGACAACCAGGGCGTCTGGCTTGGCGAGAAGGTCCTCCTCGGATGCGTAGACGAATTCGGAGACCTCGGCGACAACCCCTTGGTGGTCGCCAGAGCCACAGCGTGACTCCAATCCGCCGCCGTCAGTCTTCTCGACAGGGATGGATGAAGGCCAATGGTCTTCGCCTCCTCGCTCCGACACCCAGATCTTGCTGACCTCACGGGGGCCGGCAATCGCCTCATCGACAGCGTTACGGCCGTAGATGATCACTGCGCTGGGACTAGCTCAGGTCCATTGTCGCCATCGCGCACTGTCCATCCCATCGAGAGCAGCTCATCGCGGATGCGGTCAGCCTCAGCCCAATCCTTGGCCTGACGGGCTGTTTCGCGCTCTGTCAGAAGGTCTAGCGCTGCCGAATCAGGGCCGTCGCCTGTTGGCTCCTCAAGCAGGTTCTCTAGGGCAAGGACCTCAAGCATTGCCTGGAGGTCATCGCCGCCGATAGTGCCACCGTCACGGTTTGCATCGCGGACCCAGCCAAACAGCTCAGCTAGAGCAGCCGGAGTGTTGAAGTCGTCAGCAAGCGAGTCCATAAACCGCTCGCGGTAGTGGGCAAGGCCTTCAGGCGATGCACCTGGCTCGATCCGGCGAGCAACCTCGCGGATCCTTTGAATGCGGGCCTTTGCCTCTGCGAATCGCTCATCGGTGCACGAAAGCGGTTGGCGGTAATGCCCGCCAAGGAGCCAGATCAGCACTGCATCGCGGCCATGGTCCTCAATTGCACTGTGGAGCAGTAGAACGTTGCCAACAGACTTGGCCATCTTCTCCTCACCGAAGCGAACCATGCCGTTGTGCATCCAGATACGGGCGAGTGGCTTACCTCGCGCTGCTGCAGTCTGCGCCTGCTCGTTCTCATGGTGTGGGAATACGAGGTCAGACCCACCGCCGTGGATTTCAAAGTCAACTCCAAGCTCCGCCTCTGCCATTGCTGAGCATTCGATGTGCCAGCCTGGGCGGCCCGGCCCCCACGGTGAGTCCCAAGAGGTGTCCTCGCCTTCCTTCGTCGCCTTCCAGAGGGCGAAGTCAAGCGAGTCGCGCTTCAGCGAAGCGCCCTCCACTCCCTCGCCTTGGTCCATCTGGTCGACATCACGATGGGAGAGCTCGCCATAGGCAGGATGCGAACGGACGCTGAAGTAAACATCGCCTTCTGCCTCGTAGGCATGGCCGCCTTCGATCAGGTCGGCGATCAAGGTGATGATCTCGTCGATGTGGCCCGTCGCCAGAGGCTCAGCGTCTGGCCGACCGATACCGAGCGCGTCAGTGTCAGCCTTGTAGAGCGAACCCATCTCCTCGGCAAGCTGCGAACTGCCTACCCCAGCGGCGTTGGCAGCGGCGTAGATCTTGTCGTTCACATCAGTGAGGTTTGAGACGAGCTTGGGGTCGTAACCAGCCGCCTCTAGGAACCTGCGAAGAATTCCGAAGACAACGAATGGCCTCGCATTCCCAACATGAATGCGGCCGTAGACGGTTGGTCCGCAGGCGTAAATCCCCACCTTGTTGCCCTCGCGGGGCTCAAGTGGGAGGAGATCACCGGTGAGCGAGTCGTGGATCCTGACAGGACGCATGTCTTCCGAGGGTAAATGCGCGCAGGCTCTCTAGCCTGACGCGGTATGAGAGTCCCAACTGGCGACAGTGAAGTGAACGGCCTAGGCCGCTACGCGCCAAGCCCAAGCGGCCGGCTACATGTGGGCAACCTAAGGACTGCCCTTCTTGCATGGCTGATCGCCAGCAGCACTGGCCGCGGGTTCATTCTGAGGTTTGAAGACCTTGACCCCGACCGATCTTCAAAGGAGACCGCCAGCCAGCAGGAAACAGACCTCACTGCCATCGGTGTGACCTGGCAGGGGACGCCGCAGTTCCAGTCCTCACGCGGTGACCTTTACGAAGATGCCATCTCAAAGCTTGAGTCGCAGGGCCTGACCTACCCGTGTTGGTGCACCCGGGCTGAACTGGCCGCAGCAGCCCCGCATGACCCGCAGCGCCCCTATCAAGGCACCTGCCGTGACCTGACCGCCTCCCAACAGGCTGATAAGGAAGCTGCCGCTGGACGGCCTGGCGCCTTGCGTGCCCGGCTTTCCGAGACGGAAGTGGAGTGGGACGACCTAGTCCTTGGCCCGCAGCATGGGATCGCCTCAGATCCAATCCTGCGCAGATTTGACGGGGTCCACGCTTACAACTTGGCAGTAGTTGTTGATGACGCCGAGCAAGGCATAGACCAAGTCGTTCGAGGTGACGACCTAGCTGGGGCTGTGCCGATTCAAGCTGCTCTGTGTGACGCGCTCGGCCTTCCCCGCCCTCAGTGGGCGCATGTTCCTCTCGTGGTTGAACCAGATGGCACCCGACTCGCTAAACGAGACGGCTCGACAACGCTTGCTGAATGGCCAGCATCAGGCTCCGCACTCGCTCAGCTTGGCGCAAGCCTCGGTCTCTGTTCAGCTGATGACGACGGTGTAACGGCAGAAGCTCTGCTTGCCCGCTTTGAGATCAGCTCGATGCCCCGAGAGCCTTGGGTCTTCACCCGCTAGCCGCACTTAGCCTGAATGAGGCCA
>CALJKH010000217.1 GCA_937973575.1 uncultured Solirubrobacterales bacterium
GCTTTGACCGAACTGGGCTTCATGGTGAGGAGCATGGTGTTGGATTGGTTGGGCTGGGCGATAGTAAATGAATAGAACCCACTAAAGGGAACGCCTTTAGTGTAAGGAGTTTTACCTAGTAGCTTATTCCGTCGAGGGGTCGACCAAGCCGTGCCGGACGGCGAAGCGGACGAGTCCCGCGACGTCGTGCACGCCGAGCTTGCGCATCAAGTTAGCCCGATGGTTTTCGGACGTCTTGATGCTGATGTTCAGCTTGGACGCGACCTCCTTGCTGCTGTGGCTCTGGGAAATGAGCACGGCGATCTCGCGTTCGCGTGGGGTCAGGAGGTCGATCATCGAATCGGCCTGGGTGGTCGGCTTGGCTAGGGCATCCCGCACCGTCTTGCTGAAGTGGTCGTTGAACCAGGTGTTGCCCTTGGCGACCTCGTCGAGCGCCTTGCGCAGCTCGGACAGGGAGGAGTTCTTGTTCACGAAGCCATGGACGCCTTCCTGGATGAGCCCCCTGACGACCTGTGGTTCCTGCTTGGCGGAAAAGACGAGGATGCGCAGCTTCGGCAGGTTGCGGCCGAGGCGGCGGAGGACCTCGATGCCGCTGAGGCCGGGCATCATGACGTCGAGGATTAGAAGGTCAGGCGGGTCAGCCTCGAAAGCTTCAAGTGCTTGGGCACCGTCATTTACTGCATCTACCGCACAACCTTCAAGAGTCAACGCACGGGCAAGTGCTTCTCGGGCAGCGCGGTCATCCTCCGCGATCAGGACCTTCTCTCCATCAAATCGGTTCATAAGATGCGAGTTTGCCGCATAGCGGCGCGTTGTAACCGAATTCCCACCATCCTCTTACCTTGATCCAGTTGTATTCACACCATCGCTGGGCAACCTCTGCCTTGCAGTTCAACTCAAACCATTCCATTCAGGAGACGAAATGAATCTCAAGGGAAGTAATTCAAGAGCCGTAATCGCAGCGGTAATCACCGCTCTGGTGATGGCTGCCATCGGCGGTGCGTCGGCGTTTGCTGGTGCAAGCAAGAAGCGGAGTGCTAAGGCTCCAGCCAAGGTTGCTGTTAAGGCGCCAGCTAAGAAGGGCGTAGGCAGCGCGCCTGCACCAGGTGCTCCTGAGAACGAGGCAGCAGAGCACGCAGCCTTTGCTCAGGCACTGGCCGACAAGCTCGGCGTTCCAGCCGCTGATGTAGCTGCTGCACTTGACTCGCTCAAGTCAGCAGACGGCACGCGCCCTGACCCATCCACATTCCCGCAGGCTCTTGCTGACAAGCTCGGCCTTGATGTTGCGACTGTCCAGGCTGCACTTGACGCTGTGCGTCCGGCGCACGGCCACGATGGTCCAGGCGGGCGCGGCGACCATCACGGTGGTCCGTTCGGTCCCAATCGCGCTGCGGTTGCTGCAGCGTTGGGCGTAACTGAAGCTCAGCTCAAGACGGCGCTCGACTCAATCCGTCCTGCCGAAGGCACCCGCCCTGACCCGGCAGCGTTCCCGCAGAAGCTGGCTACCGCCCTTGGAATCCCAGTTGAGACAGTCAACGCTGCCCTCGCTAAGTTCCCACGCCCACCGCACGGAGGCCCTGGCGATGGCCCCGATGGTGGCCCTGACGGAGACCACTGGGATCAAGGTCCTGCGTCTGGCTCGGCCCCTTCTCCAGCCGCGCGAGTCAAGGCCCCGAAGGTAGCGAAGCGTAAGTAACTAGTTCCGGCTGTAAGAGCAGTTTCTGAAGTTCACGGAGGGCGTGCCTTAGGGCGCGCCCTCTCTCTTTGTCGGCAAGGCCAATAGGCTCACGGGCATGCACGGACCAGGCCACCATCACGCTCCACTTGACCCTGATCTCCTCAGGTCCCGCGACGGCGTGCGCGCTGTCGCAGTGTCGCTTGCGATTCTGTTGGCAACCGCCGGACTGCAAGTAGGTGTCTTCATTTGGTCTGGAAGCATCGCCCTGCTTGCTGACCTCATTCACAACATTGGGGATGCCCTCACAGCAGTGCCAGTTGGCATCGCCTTCGCTCTGAAGTCCAAGCGGGCTGAGCAGTACTCGGGCATCGCGGTTGTCCTGGCGATCTTGATCAGCGGGCTGATCGCTGGCTATGAGGCAATCCAGCGTTTGATCAACCCTCACTCACCAAACCACCTTCTCGCTTTGGCTGCTGCTGGGCTGATTGGCTGGGCTGGCAACCGTTGGGTTGCGGTCATTCGACTTCGCGCTGGCCGTGACATTGATAGCGCAGCTTTGGTTGCCGACGGTGAGCACGCTCGGGCTGACGCTTGGGTGTCTCTCGGGGTTGTTGGTTCGGCGGCCGTCGTCGCCGTCGGCCTTCCGGTCGCGGACCCGATCATTGGGCTAGTGATTACCGCTGGGATCATGCGAATCACTTGGCAGTCCTGGCAGACCGTCCAAGCGGACATCAAGTCCGGTGCGGCTAGTGGCCGCTGAGGCCCTTGATGATCATGTAGACACCAAACACCAGCAGTACGATCTCAACGATCTGATGCTTGTACTTGGTTGTGAAGTCATGGATGGCGGTTAGAGCTTTTTCGGCAGGGCCAGGGGCGAGAACTGTCCCTAGCAGCGGTAGCCAAGCAGTAATGGTTGCGAGCGAGACCAAGATCGCGCCTGCGAGCAGCCGGTCCCCACTTGGCACAGTCGAAACAGCAATCTCCCGCAGCGCAGGAATGAAGAGTGCGAGCGTTGTGAAGTTAGTCGCGGTCATAACGACGCCCAAGCTCATATAACGAACGGGGGCG
>CALJKH010000218.1 GCA_937973575.1 uncultured Solirubrobacterales bacterium
TTACAACCAGCTCTTCACGATGCACGGGTCAACGATGATGTTCCTGTTCCTGACCCCAATGATTGCGGGGCTTGGCAGCTATCTCGTGCCTCTTCAAATTGGTGCGCGTAATGTCGCATTCCCACGCCTTAACGCACTCTCGTACTGGCTCCTCCTTGCAGGTGGCGTAACCCTTTACGCGACTCTCTTCTTCACACCCCCAGAGGCTGGCTGGACTTCGTACCCGCCGCTTTCTAATCAGATCTTCTCACCCAGCGCTGGCCAAGACGCATGGATCTACCTGTTCCTGCTTACCGGACTCTCCGCGATCCTCTCGGCTGTCAACCTGATCGCCACTGTCATTAACAACCGTGCACCAGGTCTGACTTGGGCAAAGGTCCCAGCCTTCACATGGTCGCTGCTGACCTACTCCGTGCTCGCGATCATCTCCCTGCCAGTCGCTGCAGCCGCTGCAGTCATGCTGCTGTTCGACCGCAACTACGGCACCTCATTCTTTAATGACACGAGTGGAGGCTCCCCGAGCCTCTACCAGAATCTCTTCTGGTTCTTCGGGCAGCCACAGTCCTACATGGCAGTAATTCCAGCCTTCGGCATCGCCATTGAGGTCCTTGCAGTCTTCGGTCGCAAGGCAAACCAGAGCCAGAAGGCAGTCACACAGGCCTTCGTTGCTGTTGCTGGGCTCTCCCTCGTCACATGGGGAAGCCACATGTTCACGATGCCCGAATCCGCTGAGGTTCGGACACTGTTCACCATCCTGGCTCTGCTGACGCTGATCCCAATCGCCGTCCTCGTTGGAGCCTGCCTTAAGGCCCTTAGTAACGCGTCAATCGTCACTAGCTCTCCCCTCTTCTACGCCGCAGGCTTCGTCGGAGTGTTCGTGTTCGGCGCCGTCTCGGGGATTTTCATGCAGATCTTCCCAATCGCTTGGCAGGTCTCTGACTCATACTTCATGGTGGCTCAGTTCCACTACACCGTCGCTGCCGCGGGGATCTTTGGCGTGCTTGCTGCTCTCCACTTCTGGTACCCGAAGTTCACAGGCCGCATGGTCAACGAGAAGATCGCAAAGGCTTCCTTCTGGCTCATCTTCATCGGATTCAACCTCGCATTCCTCATCCAGAACTCCCTTGGACTTGAGGGCATGCCACGCCGAATCTACGAGTACGGCACAGGGACTGGCTGGCAGGCTGAGAACATGATCAGCACCGCTGGCTCGCTTGTCCTCTCAGTAGGCATCCTGCTCGCAGCCTTCAACTTCGTTAGAAGCTTGACTCACGGCGCGAAGGCTGGCCCGGATCCATGGAATGGCAACACTCTTGAGTGGTTCACGCCATCCCCACCACCTGCGAACAACTTCGACAGCATCCCGGCTGTTCAATCCCTGGAGCCGATGAAGGACATCCGCTCCGAGCTTCAGAGCTCTAACGCAGGATCCTGACATGGAGGCGTCACGCCTCTCAGCAGCGGAAGGTGGAAGCTTGACAGCTGCGCGAAGGGTTATTTCTGATTACGTCGCTCTGACGAAGCCGAAGGTTCAGTCGCTTCTAATCCTTACGACTGTGGCTTCCATGCTTATCGCGGGTGAACCGTCGATTCAGCTGATTCTGCTGACCTGCCTCGGCGGCTACCTGTCGGCGGGTGGAGCAGGAGCAATCAACCATTGGTACGACCGTGACATTGATCTTCAGATGGAGCGAACAGCCTCTCGCCCAGTGGCCTCGGGTCGAATCAGCCCGACGGCTGCTCTGGTCTTCGGCTTCACACTTGCCGCTGCCTCGCTTGTCGAGATGTGGATCTTCGTCAATCCTCTCTCAGCCCTTCTTGCGTTCAGCGGATTTGTTGGCTACGCACTGGTTTACACAGTCTGGTTGAAGCGCTCCACTCCGCAAAACATTGTTCTGGGCGGAGCAGCGGGAGCAATCCCTCCTCTTGTCGGCTGGGCTGCAGTTACTGGCTCGCTGAGCCTTGCCCCGATCTACCTCTTCGCGATCGTCTTCTACTGGACTCCACCCCACTTTTGGGCACTGTCGCTGCTGATGAAGGACGAGTACGCCAAGGTCGGCGTTCCGATGATGCCGGTAGTGCGCGGAGACGAGGAAACCCGCCGCCAAATCGTCCTCTACACCACACTTCTAATCGCAGTAACCCTGCTGCCGGTCTTTGGAGGGCTGTTCGGCGCCATCTACCTGGTTGCAGCAGTAATCCTCGACGGGATCTTTATGGCGCTTGCTTTGTCGCTTCAGAAGCAGGCAACCCGTCCAGCAGCATTGAAGCTCTACCTCTACTCACTCGGCTATCTGGCGCTCCTGTTCGCCGCGATGGTCGTAGACTCCAAGATCTAAACCGGGAGACGGCAAGACATGAATCGCGACAACGCACGTAAAAACATCAAGATTGGCCTGGGAGCTGGAGCAATCAGCTTCGTCATGTTCGGCCTGTCATTCGTCACCGCAGCCATCTACAACGCTTCATAACTATGACTAACGCTCAAGCAACACAGACACCAGCAGCTCCCGCAGGCGAGGAGCTTCACCTTCCAAAGGATTCAGGGGTTCCTCTCGCAGCAGCGATCTCAATCACTTTGATTGTCATCGGACTCGGACTTACCTTCTGGATCACTGCCCTCGGACTTGTTGGCCTTGGTGCCACCGCTTACCGCTGGATTGGCGACACTCGCCGCAGCATCGCAGAGCTTCCAGAAGCTCCTGACGCTGAGTAACTAACTCCCGTGTCTCCTTCCGCTTGAGCTTCGGGATCAGTGATCCCGAAGGTTTGGCGCGTCGTATTCCTTACGTGCCTACCCAACGCGCCAGCACGATCCGCTACAGGACAGAGCTCTACCACGAGGTCTGCGAGCTGGTTGAGGCTGAGTACTACGACGATCTTCAACTCGACGACATTGCTAGGCGAATCGCGTCCTCAAGGCGTCAGCTCCAACGAGCCTTCTCAGAGATCGGGCGAACCACCTTCCGTGACCACCTGACTAGTGTCAGGATGAACAACGCTGCAAAGCTGCTCGCTGACCACCGCTACACAGTGCGCGAGATCGCCCGGCGAGTTGGATACCGGCAGCCGGCTCAATTCGCTAAGGCATTCCGGCGCCACCATGGCTCAGCCCCTTCCGAGTTTCGCTCTCGGCTCGAGCTTTCCGTTGGCGATAATCGTCTCGCCGTCGCCCAAGCCTGAGCCTGATGTACCCCAAGTGCGCCGAGATCAGCAGTCTGGGCGCGAAATGCAGCTGTTCGGCACGTCGTCCGTCATGCGAAGTCACTAGAGTGCGCGTGCGATGACTAACCCTCGTGACGTAACCCGCCCAGACATTATTCGCATGCTCGTGTTCGGCACGATTGCATCCGCCGTCGGTATTGCCCTTGGCCTCTGGATTGATTGGTTCCCAACAGCTGCAGCTACGCAGGCTGGCCCAATTGATTCCTTCTACGACGTCGTGATGATCATCTCTGTGATCGTCTTCGTGTTCGTAACCACGCTTGTCCTCTTCATGGTTTCCAAGTTCCGCATGCGTAAGGGCGAGGAAGACCTTGACGGTCCTCCGATTCACGGCAACACGCGTCTTGAGGTTGTCTGGACCGCGATCCCGTCAATCGTTATTGCAGCGCTCTGTGTCTACGCCGTAAACGTTCTCGGCGAGATTGATGCTGCCAAGGCCGACCAGGTGCAGATCACTGCCTACGCTCAACAATTTGCTTGGGACTTCGAGTACACGGCACCGAGCGGGAAGAAGTTCCTCAACCCGGAACTGTTCCTCTCCTGCACCCCAACGACCTCGAACACCCGTCCGGGCGGCGCATGCGACGGCCCACAGGTCCTCTTCAACGTCAAGGCTCTTGACGTGATTCACGACTTCTGGATCCCTGAGATGCGGATGAAGACGGACGCCGTCCCAGGAATCACCACTCACGTCAAGATGAATCCCAACCGTCTAGGCGATTACTCAGTCGTTTGTGCAGAGCTTTGCGGCATTGGCCACAGCATCATGCGCGCCAATGTCCATGTTGTGACCCCCGCCCAATACGCAGTCTGGCTTGCCACGGCTGCAACCAAGAAGAGCTGACGAAGGAGATCAGATGCCCGCCCAACTGAAGCAAGCAGGCTGGTACCGAGCTGGTGCGTTCACACTTCTCGGTTTCGCTTTCTGCCTTGGACTTACAACGCTCATTCGTTCCGCTTATGGCTATGACCCACTGATTGACTGGGATGCCATTGCGATCGTGTCAATGATTGGCACACCGCTCTTCTTCCTCGTTGGCCTCGGTGCCTTCGACTACTGGTTCTACTGGGCAGCTGGCCGCCCCACACGCCCTGAGGACCACTCAGCGCACGGCGCCCACTCTTGGAAGGACTACTTCAAGGTCAACACCGACCACAAGGTGATTGGCGTTCAGTACGTCTGCACCACTTTCTTCTTCATGTTTATTGGCGGACTTATGGCCATGATGGTCCGCGCCGAGCTCGCTGCTCCAGGTAGCCAGTTTGTTGACGGCCAGGACTACAACAGCCTTTTCAGCGTCCACGCTGCTCTTCTGA
>CALJKH010000219.1 GCA_937973575.1 uncultured Solirubrobacterales bacterium
CGGGACGCTGCTGACCTTGCTGCTCGGTCAGGTGCTGGCACTGGCACCTTGCAAGCGTTGGCGTGGGCTGGAGCGTGCGACTCCTTAAGTGGCTCCCGCAGGGAGGCTCTTTGGGAGCTTGGAGTCGCGGCCACCATGTCCACTGAGGCGGGTGGAGCCCAGCTGGCTCTGCCACTGCCTGTTGAGGCTCCAACATTGCCGGCGATGGACGGTTGGGGCAAGGCGATGGCTGACTACGCAACGACTGGGGTGGCGATCGAAGGTAACCCGATCGGAATAGTCCGCCACCTGCTCCCATCGCGGACTGTCACTGCGGCTGCACTGCGTGATCTCAAACATCGCTCGAAGTGCACTGTGGCAGGGCTCGTCGTAGCGCGGCAGCGGCCAGGGACTGCCGGCGGGATCGTCTTCCTGCTGATGGAAGACGAGACCGGAACGATCAACGCTGTGATCAAGCCCAGTGTCTACGAGAAGAACAGACTGCTGCTTAGGTCCGAACCATTGCTGGTCGTGGAAGGAATGCTTGAGCGGCCAGCTGCCGCAGGGGGAGGAATGTCCATTTTGGTGGAGTCGGTAAGGCCACTTTCACAATCCCTTGCTGGCAAGACACAGGTCCGTGAACTGTTCGAATCGGATGGTGCTGATGCGCCAGAAACCTCCTCAGAACAGGGTTCTGAGCCAGCAATTGCGGCTAGAGACCTGCGCCGGGCGTCGTCAGGCCGCTGGGGGCGATAGGCTTCCCGCCGTGATCGGAATCTACGTATTCGCTGCTTGCTGGATCTCTCTGGCTGTGGGCATCCTGCTCTTCGCTCTTATCAAGGGCCGTAAGGGTTCGACAGGGCCAACTAAGCCTGCCTCCCGCAACCGCATGATCCTCACCTTTGGCTTCATCTATGTAGCCATAGGCCTGCTTGTCCCTGCGTGGGCAATTGCAGACTCACACAACAGCGACGTCGTTCGTGGAGAGGGAATCGCCCTCAATTCCAACCAGAAGAACGGCCAAGCCCTGTTTGGCCAGCTCTGCGCCGGATGCCATCGCCTTGCCTCAGCAAACGCACAGGGTCGCGTTGGTCCAAATCTTGATGTTCTGCTTGCCAAGACACCAGCAACTGATGCAGCTGGCGCCAAGAAGAACTACGACTCGAACTACCAGTTGGTCTACACCACGATCATCAACGGTGTAGCCCCTGAGTACCGCATGCCTGCCCTGGTCACACAGGGTCAGAACGCGAAGGACATCGCAGCCTTCGTCGCAGCAACCGCCGGCTACGCCAACCCTTAAGCCGCTAGTGGACCCAGACCGCGCAGCTGAATTACTAGCGCGCGAAAGGGCACGAGTTGAGTTTGCGCTGGAGAGTCTCCTTGCCGATGCTGGTGATGCAGCCAGCGCAGGCGACTTAGAACCCGAGGATGTTTCAGCCTCACTGACCCAGTTTGAGACGGATTCCGCTCTGGCCGAACGCCTACGGCGGGAGATGGCGCTGATAACAGCAGCAGAGAGGCGGCTGGCGGAGGGGACATATGGAATCTCTGTAGTCAGTGGTGAGGAGATTCCAGACGAGCGGCTTGAGGCGATGCCGTGGGCAGACCGAAAGGTCGACGAGCTTTAAATCCCCTGCTAATCGGACTCTTCCGTCCGGCAGTGCAGCAACCATCCGGCCATGCCCCAGAGAGGAAGATCCGAGCGATCAGTTGCTCTGCATGTAGTTCCGGTTGAGGATGACCAGCCTCAACGGGAGCGTCACATCAGGGCAGTCGGTACCCGCGACAGGCGTGAGGCCACCGTCATCAGGATTGATTCCGCCCGTAGTTACAGGCAATACGAGCAATCACCAAGACAAGTGCGGGAGCCTGCAATGGCTGCAAAGTGGGCTGTTGGCCTGTCCGTAGTGATGTTCCTTGCAGCGCTCACAAGCGGCCAAGCCTGAGCGCGTAGCTTCAATTGCTTGGGATTCCGGTCTAACCCCACTATCCTCAGTTAGACAATGGGAACCGTTGAAGCCACATCAATCAGCAGCGCAGACGACCAGGTTGTCTGTTGCACGGTTTACCAAGAGGCTGTCGAGCTAATCGGCCGCCGTTGGACTGGTGCCATTGTCAGCGTCCTGATCGAAAGGGACATGCGCTACGGCGAGATCGCAGCAGCTGTCCCAGACCTTTCTGATCGTCTCCTCGCTACTCGCCTTCGTGAGCTGGAAGAGAAGGGCATGATCACTAAGGCACCGTGTTCGGCCCGCCAGTCAAGCCACATCTATGGACTGACTGACATGGGGCGGGACTTGGGCCCAGCCATTGACGCACTTGGCATTTGGGCACAGCGCTGGCTCGCCTGCCAGAGCAGCTAAAACCCCGATACCCTCGGGGCCATGGCTGAGCAGATGCCCCGTACACAGGAGGAGATTCTCTCCTTCGTAGAAGAGCATGAAGTCCGCTTTATTCGTCTGTGGTTTACAGACATCTTGGGGCGACTGAAGTCCTTCTCCATTGGCCGTGACGAGCTACGTGACGCCTTCGAGGGTGGCATTGGGTTCGATGGCTCCTCGATTACTGGGTTTAACGCTGTCGAAGAGTCCGACATGATCGCCATGCCTGACCCGACGACCTTTGCTCTCCTTCCCTGGCGGCCTAACGAGGATGGCGTCGCACGCATGTTCTGCGATGTCCTCACCCCAGAGCTTCAGCCGTATGAGGGTGACCCGCGCTACATCCTGCGACGCGCAGTTGAGCGCGCCAAGGCCATGGGCTTTGACGAGTTCGCCGTAGGCCCAGAGCTTGAGTACTTCTACTTCAAGGACTCGAAGAGCACCGAGGTGCTGGACGAAGGCGGGTACTTCGACCTCACAACCCTTGACGCAGCATCAGACTTGCGCCGGGAGACAGTGCTTGCCCTTGAGAAATTGGGTATCCGAGTTGAGTATTCCCACCACGAGGTTGGGCCATCGCAGCACGAGATCGACATGCGTTACGCCGATGCTCTCAAGATGGCCGACGACTGCATGACCTACCGGATCACAGTCAAGGAATACGCCATGAAGTACGGCCACCACGCCACCTTCATGCCGAAGCCCCTGTTCGCTGAGAACGGTTCTGGGATGCACACTCATCAGTCGCTCTTCAAGGACGGAAAGAACGCCTTCTTCGATGCGAACGACCAGTACTTCCTGTCAGACACAGGTAAGGCATTCATCGCTGGGCAGCTGCGTCACGCTCGTGAGATGAGCTCAGTCTTTGCTCAGTGGGTCAACTCCTACAAGCGGTTGGTTCCTGGTTACGAGGCTCCCGTTTATGTGGCGTGGTCTCGCCGCAACCGGTCTGCACTTGTGAGGGTGCCGCTGCACCATCCAGGTAAGGAGCAGTCAACCCGGATGGAGTTGCGCTGCCCTGACCCTGCATGCAACCCGTACCTGACCTTCGCAGTGCTTCTGCACGCCGGGCTTGACGGCATTGAGCAGGGCTACGAGCTTCCAGAGCCAATGGACCGCAACCTCTACCACCTGAGCCCGGAGGAGCGCAGCCGCCTTGGCATTGAGCAGCTCCCGGAGACACTCGGTGAGGCCATCGAGGTAACTGCCGAGTCTGAACTTGTACTGCGCGCCCTTGGGGAGCACGCCTTTGACCGCTACGTGGAGCTCAAGCGCCGCGAGTGGGAGGAGTACCGCGTGCAGGTCACCCAGTGGGAACTAGACCGGTACCTGCCGGTCCTTTAGTACCGCTTAAGCGTCTGGATCGTCAGCCGGATCTGGGTCCGCAGCAGCTGCAAGGCGTGACGGCCACCAGACCTTTGACCCAATGTCAAAGACAAGGGCTGGCACCAAGATCGACCTAACGATCAGAGTGTCCAATAGGACGCCGAAGGCAATCACAAAGCCAATCTCGGTCAGGTACACGACTGGCAGCACTCCGAGCACCGCGAAGGTGCCAGCGAGCACTACGCCAGCGCTGGTAATGACAGCACCAGTCACAGCAAGGCCACGGAGCATTCCCTTACGGGTGCCGTGCTTGTGAGTCTCCTCGCGGGTTCGAGCCATGAGGAAGATGTTGTAGTCCACCCCTAGCGCCACCAGGAAGATGAACGACAGCAGGAGTAGCGACGGGTCAGAGCCTGGGAAATCAAAGACGTACTTGAAGACCAGGGCACCTGTGCCAAGCGATGCGAAGAAGGACACGACCACCGTCAGGATCAGCAGCAGCGGCAGGAGAACAGCCCGCAACAGGATCGCAAGGATCGTGAACACGACCAGCAGTACGAGAGGCATGACTACCCAGTTGTCGCGCACATTTGCTGCCTTCAGGTCAGTCTCAATCGCTGAGACGCCGCCAATCAGGACCGTGCCCTTTCCGATCTGTGGGTCGCTAGCCAGATCACTGCGGATCTGCTTGACGTCGGAGTACGACTTCTGTGCGTAAGGGTTCTGGGCAAGGATCGCGTTGAAGACCGTGTCTTGGCCAGTCTTAAGGTCACTTGAGGCAGGGGCAACGCTGGAGATCACGCCCTTGTCTGCCGCCAGCTTGGCGCGAACAACTGCAACCTTGGCTGGGTCGGTTACGACAACTGTTACCGGGCCCGAAACGCCAGCTGCCTGAGGGAAGTTGGCGTCAATCAGCTTCTGGCCTTGTACCGATTCAACCTCTCCGCGGAATGAGTTCTGCTGGGTCAGGTTGTCATTGAACTGAGTGAGACCAAGGCAGAGGACAAGCAGGCCTGCAAGCGTGCCAATCCAGACAGTTCGGGGCTTGCGCATAACCTTCTCGCCAACCCTGCGGAATATGCCATGCGTTTCATCCGTGCCGCTCTCGCCAACACGGGGAATGAAGGGCCAGAAGGCCTTACGACCGAAGGTGACAAGAAGGGCGGGGAGGAGTGTGATCATTGCGATCATTGCCATCGCCACTCCGACAGCGCCGGCGGGGCCAAGGCCCTTCGTCCCGTTGACCTCGGCCAAGGTGAGGCAGAGGAGGGCGAGGATCACTGTGCCCGCGGACGCGACAATCGCCGGGCCGGAACGCTGGAGTGCAACGCGGATGGCGTCGAACTTAGATTCGTGGCGGCGGAGCTCTTCCCGATACCGCGCAACGAGCAAGAGCGCGTAGTCGGTGCCAGCGCCGAACACGAGCACCGACATGATGCCTGTGGACTGGCCGTTGAGGGTGAGCCCATTCTTCCCAAGGAAGTATGCGACACCACGCGTTGCAGCCTCAGCGAAGACCACTGTAAACAGTGGGATAGCCCAGAAGATTGGGCTGCGGTAAATCATGATCAGAAGGATGAAAACGAGCCCGAGCGTGGCGAACAGCAGCGTGCCGTCAATCCCGCCGAAGACCTTGATCGCATCGGCTGAGAAGCCACCACCACCGGTGACCTTGGCCTCTAGGCCTGCAGGGCCATTGCTAACTGTCTTGCGGATTGAGTCAACGGCCTTGAGGATGTCGTTGCCCTCACCAGTTGAGTTGAGGTTGAGCGCCAGCACGGCCGCCTGCCCATTAGGGGACACATCAGCCTTAGGTGCGATCGACGGAAGCTGGCTCGCCGCGCCTCCCTTGATCTGGCCCTGTTTGCCAGTGTCGAGGCCAGCAAGCGCACACTCCTTGGCGACTGCAGCTGCAGCAGCTGGTGGCACAGGGGTGTAAGCGATGATCGGAGGTGGCTGGCAGGTCATCACAAGGATGTCCCGCTGAATCGAAGCCTTATCCGCGCTAGTCAGCCCTGAAGGACGGTTGAAGACAACGAGCGTCGGGATCGTCTCGTTCTTCTGTGCCTTGTTGGAGACATTGAGGGCCTTGACGGACTCAACGTTTTGAGGAAGCCATGATGACTGCTCGTTCTTGGTGACCTTCTCGAGCTTGCCGCTAGCTGGGCCAAGTGCCCCCATGAAGAGAATCCAAGCGACGATGACTACCCAGCGGCCAACCTTGGTGCCTGGGTACGCAATGAGTTTCGAGAAGAACTGCTTCATGGGGTAGGTCTCCGGTCAGGTTGGGGCGTTGAACGAACCGGAATGTTACGGCCGTTGGCGGCCGCGGCTCAACCTAGGGAAAGGAGACGCCGAAGCGTGCGAGCATGAGGCGGCCTGTCTGAACCCAGACCAGAACACCGCTACCACCGTCACTTGCTGCCTTAAGACTGCGGCACCTGTTAATCCACCGGTCCTTTGGACCCGGGAACGAGGTGGTGCCAATGCTTGCTTCGTTGGTCCAGTTTCCAAACTCATCAACGACCGCAACCTTGACTGTCCGCGTTTTTGGCAGAGTGGTTGGGCCGGTATACGAGCGCTCTTGCCATGCAAGGAGCGCTGAATCACCGAGGCTGCTGATTGCAGGGCACTCGGCGATCTTCCTAGGAGTTGATATCGCCCGTTCGCTGGCAAAAGCGGTTCCCGGCGTCCCCGTCGTGACATTGAGGACGCTTTCCTTCGGGTAGTCGTTCTCGTAGCCCGCAGAGACAGATCGAACCCAGGCCGCAATGGTCTTGCCTGAGTTGAGCGGGGCGAGGTACGGCCCCTCAAAGTTTGCGTAGCCACCTACTGCGTTGTAGGAGATTGAGCCCGCG
>CALJKH010000220.1 GCA_937973575.1 uncultured Solirubrobacterales bacterium
GCCTACGACGTTGTCGCTCACGACACCGTTGACAACAGCCATCACGAGGGCCGTTGGTTTGTATGGCCAAACACCTACACGTCTTGGCCAAGCGGCTTCGGCTCACCACTCGAGACCTGCACGATTAACGCAGGCGACGAGGGTTGCTCAGGTCAGCCAGGAGCAAAGCCCTGATCAACTGATCAGAGCAGCATCCTTGTTTTCCCCCGGCGGGTTCTCGAAAGAGGCCCGCCGGTTTGTTTCTAGGGAGACCGTTTAGGCCAGGAGGTCTACGACTTGAGTGTGCAGCAGCCCGTTGCTTGAGAGGGCTGAGCCGTTGCCCGGGCCGGGCGTGCCGTCAAGGGCACTGAATTGGCCGCCGGCCTCTTCAACAATTAGAGCTGGCGCTGCGAGGTCCCAAAGGCTTGGGCCAGGCTCTACAGCGATGTCTGCTGCACCTTCTGCCACAAGGCAGTGAATCCAAAAGTCTCCGTACCCGCGCGATTGCCAACAGCGGTTGGCGAGCGCCTCTAATCCCTCTGGGCCGCACGCGACTTCCTGCCAAGCGCTTAGCTCTGCGTGAAGCAGCATGGCGTCGCCAATGGCAGACACTCCACTGACTTGCAACCTGTCGCCTGAATCAGCAAAGGCACCTTCGCCCTTAACGGCCCACCAGCGGCGGCCAAGGGCCGGTGCGCTGACAAGTCCGACAACGGTCTCTCCGTTTTCTTGGAGGGCGATCAAGGTGGCCCAGCTCGGCAGCCCGCGGAGGAACTGCTTGGTTCCGTCAATCGGGTCAAGAATCCACCTGCGCGGCCCGTCGCCTGACTCGCCGGCTTCCTCAGACAGGACTGAGTCACTAGGCCGTTCAACCTCAAGGATTTCAAGCATCGCGGCTTCAGCTGCAAGGTCAGCTTCGGTTACAGGGGTGCGGTCAGGCTTTGTTTCTACGCGCAAGTCGGTTGCCCTGAAGCGCGCTGTAGTGACAGCATCAGCCGCGTCAGCGAGGCGTGTCGCAAGCTCGAGATCTTCATTTAGGGACGCTGGCATGGGCTACGCAGCGTAATCTCACAGGGCAGATGGACGGCAAGCCGACATTTGACCTTCAGTCTCACTCCGTTCACTCGGATGGGGCGCTCAAGCCAGCTGAGGTTGTGGCGCGCGCGGCCGCAGCTGGAGTCGAGGTGCTCGCACTGACTGACCACGACTCAGTTGGCGGAGTCATAGAGGCAATTGAGGCCGGTGCTGAGCATGGAGTTCACATCGTTCCTGCAGTGGAGATCACTGCAATCGACGAAGAGCACGACGACATCCATCTGCTCGGTTACCTCGTCAACCACACAGACCCTGTCTTGATTGAGCGTCTTGCCTTAGCCCAAGAGGAGAGGCGGCTGCGCGGGCGCCTGATGGCAAGCAAACTTGAAGCTGCGGGTTGGCAGGTTGATCACTCAGTGATTGATGCTGTTGAGGAATCGGGTGCCACAGTCGGCAGGCCACATGTTGCGGAGGCACTTCTCGTTGATCCCGCCAACACTGAGCGGCTGAGCGAGCTTGGTCTGTCAACGACCGGCCAAGTCATCCACGAATTGCTGCAGAAAGGCAAAGAGGCATTTGTTCCCCGCGACCACCCGACCGTCGAAGAGGCGATTGGCTGGGTTCATGACGCTGGCGGGCTAGCTGTCTACGCCCACCCGTTCTTCCCAGCTGGCCGCTACGGCAATGCGTCGGTTGAAGCAGCCGTGCGCCGCTACGCGGGAATGGGGCTTGACGGCGTTGAGTGCTTCTACATCACGCACTCTGAGGAGGACACGAAGTTCCTTCACGCGCTTGCTCTCGAGCTTGGCCTGATCACAACTGGCTCCGCCGACTTCCACGGGCCAACACACGGAGACTTCCATGTCTTCCGCGAGTTTGAGACGCACGGCCTCGAGGTAAACCTCGGGCCGATCCTGCCTTCCGCTTAGCTGATTGCGCCGCTTGCGGCGAGGATCAGGACGAGTGCGCCGACCGCGATTCGGTAGACGACGAATGGCTTCAGGTTGTGAGTTGTCAGCCACTTGAGCAGGAACCCGATCGCCCAGTAACCGACTCCGAAGGCGACGATCGTCGCGATCACAGTCGTGGGGATGCTTGCCGTCTGGCAGTTAGTTACTCCGTGGGCGCACTTTGAGTCGCCAATTCCCTTCAGCTCAAACAGGCCGCTTGCTACAACCGCGGGAATGCTGAGCAGGAATGAGTAGCGGGCAGCCGCAACCTCGTTGAGGCCGCGGAAGAGGCCAGCTGTGATCGTTGAGCCTGAGCGCGACACGCCTGGGATCAGAGCAAGTGCCTGCCACAGGCCGATGAAGATTGCGTCGCCACGGTTGAGCTGTTCAACATCGCGGGTGCGCTTCGCTGTGGCGTCGGCTGCAGCCATCAGCAGGGAGAAGAGGATCATCACTGTGCCGATGACCCAGAGCGAGCGGGCTGCTGTTTCGATCTGGTGCTTGAAGATGAGTCCGAACAGGCCAACCGGGATGGTACCGAGCAGGATGTACCAACCCATCTTGGCGTCGTGGTCACTGCGGGCTTCCTGATCAGTCAACGACTTGAACCAAACCTTTGCGATGCGGAGCAGGTCCTTGCGGAAGTAGATGACTACAGCGGCCATCGTTCCGAGCTGGATAACTGCAGTGAACGCTGAGCCCGGGTCGCTCCAGCCAAGGAAGGCCGGGACGATTCGCACATGGGCGGTTGATGAGATCGGCAGGAACTCGGTGAGTCCTTGGACGATGCCGAGGATGATTGCTTCGATTGCGTTCATGAGAGGACTCCGTCCAGTTCGTGCGCGAGCGATTCGATCGCCAGCTCGCGGCTTACGTTGAGCTTCAATGCACCACGAGTTGCTTCGATCCTGTCGATCGCATCGCGGAGTGCAGCGGATGAAACGGTAGCTGCCTCCTGCGACAGAGCGTCAAGGCGAGCTTGGGGAAGGGTGTCGCCAGCGCCGACCACGACACGGTGCAGATCGCGCAGCCACGCCTCGGCTACAAAGAGACCAAGGTCTGCTGCAGCGCTCTCAGCTCGGCGGCCAGCCCGCTTGCCGCGGTCCTCGGCGTCCTTCTCAACCCGTTTCTTCTCGCTCTTGGCTGCGAACTGGAGGCGCTCCTCGGCAGCAGCCTCGACTTGAGCTGCAGCTGTCTTGCCCTGCTCGGAAGCGCTCTTAAGAAGGTCAAGCCATGGCTTTGCTGTGGATGCACCGCTTCGCACAGCTGCCCGCGCGAGAAGCTCACCGGAGGAGATGATTGCCGCGCCGTGCTCACCAGCCAGCATCCGTGCCTTGGCTCCGTTCCCATCAGCAAGGCGCGCGCATTGGAGGGCGCGCTCGGGCGGGACTCCTTCGCTCTCAAGCCGGGCTGCCAGTGCCTCAGCGGTTGGCGGCTCAAAGCGGACTCCTTGGCAGCGGGACAGAATCGTTGGGAGGACAGTCGTGGTGGCGTCCGCGATCAAAATCATGTGGGCGTGGGCTGGTGGCTCTTCAAGTGTCTTGAGGAAGGCGTTGGCTGATGACTCGTTCATTCGGTCGGCGCCTTCGATTACGAACACGCGGCAGCGTGCTTCGAAGGGAGTCATAGGCACTGCGGAGACGATCTCTCTCACATCGTCAACGAGGATTTCGCCATTCGCTCCCTCAGGCTTGATCCACATCAAGTCAGGGTGGGTGCGGTTAGCAACTCGGCTGGCGATGTCGTCTCGCTGTGCTCCCCGCGAGAGGAGGGCAGTGGCCACAGCTTCGGCAACCTCAGCCCGTCCGCAACCGGGTGGTCCGTGGAAGAGCCAGGCGTGTGAGGCGTCGGCTGAGCCTTCAACGACGGGCCCAAGTACAGCCTGGGCGTGGGGGTGTGCTGCGAGAACTTCCAAGGTGCTCGCAGGATAGGCCGCGCAGCGGGCATTATGTTTTGAACATGGCTGAGGGACGACTGATCACGATCGAGGGAATCGACGGCGCTGGCAAGACGACGCTGGCAGCTGGGCTGGTCCACGGCCTAAACGAAACCGGGAAGGTTGAAGCTCACCTGCTTCGGGAACCAGGTGGAGTTGAGCTTGCTGAGCGAATCCGTGACCTGGTTAAGGACCCCAAGCTCAAAGTGGGCGGTAGGGCTGAGGCCCTGCTCTACGCGGCGGCCCGAGCTGAACTGGTTGAGGAGGCACTCCTTCCTCTCCTGATGTCAGGAGCGTGGGTATTGCTGGACAGGTTTGTTGATTCCTCACTCGCCTATCAGGGCGCGGCCCGTGGCCTTGGCGTGCAGGAGGTGCTTGATGTGAACCAATTCGCAACCGGCGGACTCACCCCAGTTCGGACGCTCCTTCTGAGGCTCGACCCGGAGGTTGCTGCTGCCCGCATGCAAGGCAGAGACGACACGCCCGACAGGCTTGAAGCTGAAGGCCTCTCGTTCTTCCAAGACATCGCAGCCGCATACGACAAACTGGCAGCCGCTGAGCCGGACCGCTTCCGTGTTTTGGACGCGACGCTTGCGCCAGAGCCACTGCTGATCGCAGCTCAAGCTGCGATCAGTGACCTACTCCCTGAGTAACGGCTAGCCGTTGTAGCCGGCGGGGTTCGCGCTGGCGAACTCCCATGCGTCGGCGATCATGGAGTCAAGGTCTGGGCGCTTTGGCTCCCAGCCAAGCTCAGCGCGGATCTTTGCGCTGGCGGCAACGAGCATTGGCGGGTCACCTTCGCGTCGCGGGGCTTCAACAACTGGAATATCTAGCCCTGTTACGCGCTTGGCAGCCTCAATTACCTCAAGGACGCTGAAGCCGTTGCCGTTGCCCAAGTTAAGGATGCGATGTTCACCCTGGCGCGTCTGCTCAAGGGCAAGGAGGTGCGCTCCAGCGAGATCTTCGACATGGATGTAGTCGCGGATCGCAGTGCCGTCAGGAGTGGGGTAGTCAGTACCGAACACACTCACATGTGGAATACGACCTTGGGCTGCGCGAAGAATGTTGGGGATCAAATGTGTTTCAGGCTCATGGTCCTCACCGCATGGTCCGCTAGCGCCGGCAACGTTGAAGTAGCGCAGCGAGATCGCCCCAAGACCGTGGGCCGCGGCCTCAGCAGAAATCATGCGGTCCACAGCGAGCTTGCTTTCGCCGTAAGGGTTGACTGGGCGCGTCGGGCAGTCCTCTGCGATTGGGACTACTTCCGGTTCGCCGTATACAGCGCAGGTTGATGAGAAGACAAGGCTCTGAACCTCGTTCCGGCGCATCGCGTCAAGAAGATTGAGCGAGCCAGTGATGTTGTTTCGCCAATACAGCTCAGGACTACTGACTGATTCCCCGACGAGGGCAAACGCTGCGCAGTGAAGGACTCCGTCGAAGCCGCCGGCGAGAGCGGCGTTGAGGCTTGTGGCGTCAAGCAGGTTGCACTCGATCAGTTCAGCCCCCGCTGGGACTGCCTCACGATGGCCTCGGCCAAGGTCGTCGAGCACGACAACCTCGTGGCCGGCTCCCATAAGAACTCGGGCACTTACTGAGCCGACATAGCCCGCACCGCCGGTAACAAGAATCTTCATGTCGCCAAGCCTACGCTGGCCAACGGATTCCCGGAGGTTCCGGGGAAAGCTCTGACCAACCGAGAGGGCGTCCGTACAGTGGCGTCAGGAGACGGTTTAGGTGGCTCACCAGAAGGTCGGTGCTTTTCCGTCCGACCCAAGGTAGACACTTCCCGACCCCTCCAAACAGGTTGCGCGCCCACTGCACCCTGAGGAGTGAAGACAAAAGAAGAAACGGTAATTCAAGGAGAATCAGATGGCACAAGCAGCAGAGCACACAACGGCAGAAATTACGATTGAGGGCGACGCTCTTGCTGTAGGAAGGGTCTTTACCGAAGCCGGTACGAATCCTTTTGACACCGTCGAATGGGAGTCCCGTGACGCAGTAATCGGTTTCGGCGGCAACATCTCCTTCGAGCAACGTGACGTTGAGTTCCCGACCACCTGGTCGCAGAACGCAACCAACATTGTTGCCCAGAAGTACTTCCGTGGCCAGCTTGACTCACCTGAGCGCGAGCGGTCCGTCAAGCAGATGATCGGCCGTGTCTCCAGCACGATCGCCGGATGGGGGCTTGAGCGCGGTTACTTCGCCAACGACGAGGACAAGCAGACCTTCCAGGACGAGCTGACTTACGCACTCCTCCACCAGCTTGTTGCTTTCAACTCGCCAGTTTGGTTCAACGTTGGCTTTGAAGAGAAGCCACAGTGCTCCGCCTGCTTCATCCTCTCGGTTGAGGACACAATGGAGTCAATCCTCGCTTGGAACACCAAGGAAGGCAACATCTTCCGCGGCGGTTCAGGCTCAGGCATCAACCTCTCCAACATCCGTGGTTCGATGGAGCCCCTCAAGAAGGGCGGCACCGCATCCGGTCCTGTTTCCTTCATGCGTGGCGCCGACTCATGGGCCGGCACCATCAAGTCAGGTGGCAAGACTCGTCGTGCGGCCAAGATGGTCGTCCTCGACGTTGACCATCCGGACATTCGCCAGTTCATCTGGTGCAAGGCCAAGGAAGAGGACAAGGCTCAGGCTCTCCGTGACGCCGGCTTCGACATGTCAATCGACGGTGACGGATTCACATCGATCCAGTACCAGAACGCAAACAACTCAGTTCGCGTAACTGATGACTTCATGAAGGCCTGCGATAACGGCGACGATTGGAACCTGATCGCCCGCGCGACAGGCAAGCCAGTAGGCGAGCCAATTCCAGCCCGTGACCTCATGCGTGACATCGCAGAGGCAGCTTGGCGATGCGCAGACCCAGGAGTTCAGTACGACACGACCATTAACGACTGGCACACCTGCCCCAACTCAGGTCGCATCAACGCCTCTAACCCTTGCTCGGAGTACATGCACGTCGACGACTCGGCCTGCAACCTCGCTTCGATCAACCTGATGAAGTTCCGTCGTGAGGACGGCAGCTTCGACGTCGCAGCCTTCGAGCACGTCGTCGACGTCACATTCCTCGCTCAGGAGATCATCGTTGGTGCTTCGTCATACCCAACTGAGGGAATTGGCGCCAACGCCAACCGCTTCCGTCAGCTCGGTCTTGGTTACGCCAACCTTGGCGCCTTCCTGATGGCCAACGGTATGCCGTACGACTCAGACAAGGGTCGCGCAACTGCAGCCGCCATCACATCACTGATGACTGGTCGCGCATATCGCGCATCAGCGAGGATCGCCGGTGCCGTTGGCACTTACGAGGCCTACCCGGAGAACGCAGAGGCTCACAACAACGTGATGCGTATGCACCGTGACGCTTCCTACGAGATCGACACTGAGAACACGACCGACGAGGCTCTGCTTGTGGCCGCCCAGCAGTCATGGGACGACGCAGTCGAGTTCGGCGATGAGTACGGCTACCGCAACGCTCAGGCAACAGTTCTGGCCCCAACAGGCACGATCTCCTTCCTGATGGACTGCGACACCACAGGCGTTGAGCCTGACTTCTCGCTCGTCAAGTTCAAGGAGCTTGTTGGTGGCGGTCAGATGACCATCGTCAACCGCACAGTTCCTCTTGCGCTTGAGACCATCGGCTACTCCGGTGAGGAGATCGCTGAGATCGAGGCCTACATCAACACCAACGGCACAATCGTTGGCGCTCCGCACCTCAAGGACGAAGACCTTGAGGTCTTCGATGTGGCCGTAGGCGAGCGTGCAATCAGCCACCTCGGGCACATCAAGATGATGGGTGCAGTTCAGCCATTCATCTCGGGTGCAATCTCGAAGACGGTCAACATGCCAAGCACGGCGACCGTTGAAGACATTGCTGACGCCTACACCGAGGCATGGCGCCTCGGAGTTAAGGCTCTCGCCATCTACCGTGACGGTTCGAAGACAGCCCAGGCTCTCAAGACCGACGCTCAGGACGAGAAGGGCGCCGCTCCAGCCGAAGAGGTTGCTGGTCCACGTCGCCGTCGTATGCCTCGCGAGCGCCAGTCGATCACTCACAAGTTCTCGATCGGCGGCCACGAGGGTTACATCACGGCTGGCATGTACGAGGACGGCTCAGTTGGTGAGATCTTCCTGACCGACATCGGCAAGGAAGGCTCAACCCTCCGAGGCATGATGAATGCGTTCGCCACATCGATCTCAGTTGGCCTCCAGTACGGCGTGCCTCTTGAGACCCTGGTCAACAAGTTCTGCTACATGCGCTTCGAGCCGGAAGGCATCACTCAGAACCCTGAGATTCCGTTCGCGAAGTCAATGCCTGACTACATCATGCGCTGGCTCGCCTCACGCTTCCTTGACGCTGAGACTCAGGAAGGTCTTGGAATCATGACCGCGGATGTTCGCGCCAAGAAGGCAGCGGAAGACGCAGTCAGCTCGCTCAGCTCTGACACTGCAGGCCCTGTCGCCTCAGCTAACGGTGGCTCATCAGCCCCCGCAGCTGCGCTGACGGACATTCCTCCAGTTCAGCCAGCCAAGCTTCAGGGATTGGAGCTCGGGCCAGCCTGCCAGCAGTGCGGCGGCATGATGCAGCGCACCGGCTCCTGCTACACCTGCCCTAGCTGCGGCAACAACACCGGTTGCGGTTGATCCAAACACCAACCAACTGATTTGACCTTCGACCCCCGGGAAACCGGGGGTCGTTTTGCGTTCTGGGCAGGTAAGCGTAGGATCAGGCCGTGGCAACCGCAGAGACAAACGACACCGAAGTAATCGTCGTTGGGGCTGGTTTCAGCGGGCTTGCTGCGGCGCTTTCGCTTGCGGAGGCCGGGATCAGCGTCAAAGTCCTCGAGGCGCGCGAACGCGTTGGTGGGCGGGTCGAAACACATGACCTTGGTGGAGGTGCCTGGATCGACCTTGGCGGTACATGGGCTGGGCCAATCCAAGACCGCATCCTTGCGATGGCAGCACGCTTCGGGGTGGACGTCTTTGAGCAGTACGCAACCGGGAAGAACGTTGTCGACATCAACGGCAGACTGCGGGCTTACTCGGGCACTATCCCGCGGGTCGGTCTAGGGCCGCTCTTGGACATGGGGCGTTTGCAGTGGAAGGTGGGCAGGGCAGCAAAGAAGGTTGACCCAGCCGAACCTTGGGCTGCGAAGAGCGCTGATGAACTTGACGCAATCACCCTGGCTGGATGGCTGGAGAAGAACAGGTTTGGTGATGTGGCGTCGCGGCTACTCGCGATCGCTGGGCGCACTGTCTGGGGTGCTGAGCCAAGTGAAATGTCAATGCTCTACGTCCTTCAATACATCACCTCGGCTGGGGGAATGGACGCGCTGCTAGACACGGAGGGTGGGGGTCAGCACTGGCGCTTTCAGGGTGGAGCAGCAAAGGTGGCCGAGGCAATGGCTGCGGCGCTACCAACTGGCTCAATCAGCTTCGGTAGTCCGGTTGAAGCGATCGCTACCGACTCACATGGAGTCACAGTCACAGCCGCAGGTGAGGCTGGGCAGGTCGACTTCCGCGCTTCACATGTAGTCGTGGCTCTGCCACCAGCCCTGCGCGGGCAGATTCAGTTCTCGCCTGAGTTACCTGCCAAGTCTGCTGCGGCGTCCAAATGGAAGATGGCGAACCTCACGAAGTGTTTCGCCGTCTACGACGAGCCTTTTTGGCGTGCGGACGGCTACACGGGTGAGGCTCTGACCGACTCAGCCCCGGGTGGGCTTACGTTCGATGTCTCGCCGCCTGAGGCGAGCTGCGGGATTCTCGTCGGGTTTGCCGGAGGCAACGACGCCCGTGATCTTGAGGGCCTCAGTGAGGCCGATGGTCGGGCTGCTGTTCTAAACGGCTTTGCTCGCCTATATGGCGATAAGGCACTCAAGCCAACCGATTGGGTTACTCGACCATGGAAGGCTGAGCGCTGGAGTGGTGGAGGGCCGGTGGCATTTGGGCCTCCAGGAGCAATCACAGGGACGCGGGAAGCTCTCCGTGAACCCGTTGGCAGGATTCACTGGGCGGGCACTGAAACGAGCCCGCTGCGAGGGGGCTTTATCGACGGCGCAATTCGGGCTGGTGAGCGGGCAGCTACGGAGATAAAGAGCGGATAAACCGCATCCTTTACTTGGCTTTGCCAATCCTTGGCTGAAATCAAGGATTCCTTACCTAGTCCTTACCTCGTAGTAGCCCGCGCTTGCACAGCGGATTAGCACGATTACCGCATGAACAATCATGCGTTGCGCCACCACCGTTCCCCCCGTAGCCTGAGTCTTGTGTTCGGGGCCTTCATTACCCTCGCTGTTTCCGCCGCTCTGATGCCCGGCAATGCCATTGCCTCATTCCGAGCAGGCGATGTGGGATTCAGTTTGAAGACGGACTCCGGCCAGACTTGGGTGTACGGCGATTCGTGGAACAACGGTGCGTTCATTCGTAACGCGATGACCCTCAACGACGGCTATGTGGGCACGGTGCGCGGAGTTGCGAAGGCGAACTGGGTTTGGCCTGGTGCGCCTTTTGAACTTCCCAATGGCGACATCGCGATGTACGCAGCTGAGGTAACCCAAGTGCAGAGCAAAAAGGGAATTTGGTCGTTCAAGGTTCTCGGCGGATTGCGGGCCGAGTTTGACCCGGCCCATGCTGGCCGCGCGACCGTCACCCAGATGCCGCGCCCGGCGATCCTGTGGTCAGCGGCGGCTGCCAAGGATGGGGACAAGCAGTACGTCTACGGGATTGACGCAAACCATCACGCCCATGTAGGCAGGGTCAACGACGACGGCAGCGTTACAGCCCTCGCCACGATGGGCGGCACGATCTCCGGTCAGTTCACAGTTCTCCAGGACCCGAGTGATGGCAAGTGGTGGATGGTTGGCAACCTTCCATTCCTCAGCCGCCGTGTCGTCGCGTACCCGCTTTCAGGTCCTGCTGGAACGGTCACTGGGCCGGCCTTGAAGCTGATCACCCTTCCAAACCCGGGGGCTTCCCGCTACACCTACGCAGCCACTGTGCACCCTGAACTCAACGGCCTACTGACTTGGGCTGTCAACGGATCTGGTGCTGGCACGCCCTATGGCCTCCAGCGCCAAGCAGACTTCTGGCCACTGTCCCTGACATACGCGAAGGCAGCGGCTGGCGTTAAGGCTGCCGCAGCCGCGAAGGCTCGAGCCGCATCGTCATCAGCTGGTGGCAGCGGAGACAAGGTCAAGCTTTGGGACAGCAGCAAGCAGGGCGAACTGCAGAGCCAGCTTGACGCGAGCGCCCGCCTCGATACGACTGAGACTTGGCTTGGGTCAGCGCCTGGCGACCTCTCCGAAGGCATGGATCCAAACGCCACTGCGCCCGCAGTCTGGGAGTTCGGTGACTCAACGGTCGCGCCTCCAGTACCAGTTGGCGAGGACTCAGATGCAACCTCGACCTTCGTTCCTCCGTCCACTAGAGCCGGCTTTGACTCCCAGCAGAGTGCGGCAAGGGCATCGATGGTTGCTGCGCGTCAAGCAGCCACACTTGCATCCGCAGCGAGGGATCAGGCTGCTGCAGCAAGGGATGCCGCTGAGCGGGCTGCCGAGCAGGCGGACGAGGCGAGGCGGATGGCTGACCATGGAACACCTGGTGAGCGCAGGGCAGCACAGAGGCTGGCCAATGATGCTCAGAAGCGGGCAGATAGAGCTCAGGCTGATGCCGCAAGGGCTGAAGCTAAGGCAGCTGCCGCGGACTCCAATGCCCGGTCTTCTCGCGATAGGGCGAACGGGAAGGGTCGAAGCGACTGGGGCCTTATCGCATCAGTCATTAGAGGAGCAACCGGCTTTTCCTGGGGCTTGCGCGGCTAGCTCTGCCTAGAAAGCCAAGGTTCTGAAGCCCGCCGAAAGGTGGGCTTCCTCGCTTCTAGAGGACTTCCCTCACCTTTTCACCCGCTTTGTCCTTCTCTTTACAGATCGACTCTTACCTTGGAGTCACTGCCGGGAAACAGGGAGAAAAGGGAAATATGAATCTGATCAAGACAACAACCAGCTTCACAGCACGCATGGCAGCAGCAGGTGCCATGGGCCTGATCCTCGCCGCTGTACCTGCGGCCGAGGCAGTAGCGCATCCGCACCCGGTTAAGCATCACGGGGCAGTAGTCACAGTTGGCAACCTCAAGGCTGCTGGTGGTGCGGCTGTCGTCACACTCGACCCAACCGTTACGACTGGAGCTGCAGCGCTCGGCATTACATTTGCGCCGACTGCCCCGGCAACAGGTGCTGGGTCTATCTGGACGCTTCCGATCACAGGCGGTCGTGTTGCTTGGCTGACCCGCACGCCGGTCGTTGGTCCTCCCGTAACGAAGGTTCTCGGCGGCGAGCTTAGATTCGGCGGCGGCTTCACTGCAACTAAGGCAGCGACCGTTGTAACTATCACTGACATCGTTGCGAGCCTTGAACCAGGTAATCACGGGCGAGTGTTTGCCCGAGTCAATGGGGATAAGCGACGAATTCCGGCGCTTCAGATCACTGACGTGTCACTCAACGTAAGCGCGCGCAGCGCAACAGCAACTCTCGGCATCACTCGTGCCACAGCTGTTCTGCTCAACAAGGCGCTTTCAACAACTTCGTTCGCAGCCGGACAAAAGGTTGGGACCGTTGCGGTAACGGTTCCAGCTCCGGTTTAAAGACGAGGGTGCGGTGTGCCGGGCGGTCGGGGGGCCGCCCGGCCAATCCGCGGCCTTAGCCGTTAGAACAGGCCGGGCTGTTCTGGGTGCAACAGGCTTGCACCTTCATTAGCTGGCTTGCCAACAGCTTGCGCCGCCTTGTCCTTCCTCATCAGTCCAGCAGGGAGAGGTCGCAGCAGCTTCCGGGCTGAGTCGGAGTCAACCTCAGCGCTTAGCCAGGCATCCATCTCCTCCGAAGTCGGGAGGATCGCTGGCATTCGATCATGGATCGGCGCGACGAGTTCGTTCGGCTCGGTGGTGATCACAGTGCAGGAGCGAAGCGGCGGGCCTCCCTCGGGGGTCCATGTGGTGCAGAGACCGGCGAGGGCAAAGACGCCACCGACTTCAAGGCTAAAACGCCACGGCTGCTTGGGCCCGCTGGCAACCGCTTCCCACTCGTAAAAGCCGTCAGCAAGGATTAAGCAGCGGCCGCTGGACTTCGCAACGAGCCCCTTGTACGAGGGCTTTTCCGCAACTGTTTCAGACCGGGCGTTGATCATCTTCACTCCATCGTCAGGTCCTTTGGCCCACTTTGGAATCAGGCCCCAGCGCAGCAGCTCTGCGGTGCGCGGGCCATGCGCATCCGGTCGCGTCAGGGCCACGACCTCCTGAGTCGGAGCAACGTTAAACCGCTCCGCAAAAATCCTGTCCTGAGGTAGGTCCTTGATCTCCGAGAACCCAGCCTCAAGCTCCTGGCGAGAGGGAGTGATTGTGTAGCGACCGCACATCTCAGTCGGGCTGGCTGCTCAGCTTGCGAGCGGCACCTGAGGCTTGGCGGGGTCACGTTCACTGACCCCGTGTGGTGCGCCGTACTCAGCCAAGAGGTCAAGGAATGGGATGGGCGGGAAGGCCTCAGGACCTAGTACGCCTGACCCTTCCCAAACACCTGTCGCCAGCAGCTCCATCGCGATCACAGGGTTGATAGCCGTTTGCCACACCACGGCCTGGCAGCTGTCAAGGGCCATGCATTCCTCGTTATCAACTAGGTGGTAGATGTAGGTGGCCTTCGGAGCGCCGTCCTTACCCTTGCCTGTGACAAGGGTTCCAGCGCAGGTGCGGCCCTTCATCTTGTCGCCAAGCGTTGCCGGGTTGGGAAGTGCCGCAGCAACCACATCACGTGGGGCAACCATCTGCCCGCGGACATCGATCTTCTCCGTTGAGTCCAAGCCGAGCATGTGGAGAGTCTTGAGTACGCCGATGAACTCGTCGCCAAGGCCGTACTTGAATGTTGCCCGCTTGCAGTCAACCCAACGTGGGATCAGTGCAACTTCCTCGTGTTCGACATTGACGCACTCAACTGGCCCAATTCCCTCGGGGAACTCAAATACTTCAGGCTCGCTGAACGGCGGCGTTACAAACCAACCGCGATCCTTCTCCCAGATCAGTGGTGGGTTGAGGCATTCCTCAATCGTTGTCCAGATTGAGAAGGTCGGGGCGAAGTCGTAGCCCTCGACGACAAGGTCAGCTCCGTCGCGAACGCCTGCTTCGTCAATCTCGCTGAACAGCTCGTCAGCTGCATAGCGCGCAGCGACATCACTGAAGCCAGGCTCTACGCCAATTCCGACAAGGGCAAGCTGGCCCTTGGCCTCCCAATCTCCAGCGACTTCAAACTGCGCGTCACCAAGCTTGACTCCGCACTCCTCAAATGGGTTCGCAGGGTGCTTCTCGGAGAGAGTCATGGCCATGTCGAGGTAGGTCGCGCCAGTGCGGAACGCTGCCTCGAAGATCGGCGGGTTGAAGCGGGGGTCGCAGGCGTTGAGGATCACATCGCAGCCCTGAGACTGGGCCAGCTCGGCTACCGAGTCAGAGCTTGAGGCGTCAACTGTGGCGGCCGTGATTCGATCGTCACCCATTCGTCCAGCAACAGATGCAGCGCGTTCGGCGTCAACATCGGCGAGGACCATTCCCGTGAAGAAGTCTCTGCGCCGGGCTATTGCGGCAACAGCTTCGCCTACTCCACCGGCACCAACTACGAGGATCTTCACTTTGTCTCCTTGGTTTCGATTTCCGCCATCTCCGATCTCAGCGTACGACGCTCACGGATATATAGGTAGATCAGTAGTGCAGCGACGACGGCTCCGACCACCACCGCAGCCCAAACTCCAGCGGTCTTGATCACCTGTTCGGCAGCATGGCCGATGTAGTAGCCGGCAAGGCCAACTGTTGTAGCCCAAGCAATTCCGCCGAGGGCGTTCCAGAGGAAGAACTTGCGCCATTCCATTCGGTTAGCGCCCGCAAGGACAGCCGCAGTGACTCGGAGCAGAGCAACCCAGCGACCGAGGAACACAGCCTTAGGCCCGTGTTTGTCGAAGAACCTGTCGCCGTGGATCAAGAGTGCCATTCGGCGCTTGTAGAAAGGTCCCTCACGCTCCAGTAAGGCTCGGCCGCCCGTGTGCCCAATCCAGTAGCCAATGTTGTCCCCGATGATCGCGCCGAGCGCCGCAGCAACGATTACCCACTCAATCGCGAGCTTCCCATCGTGCGCTGCGAACGAAGCGATGAAGAGAGTTGTCTCGCCCGGCAGTGGAATTCCCATTGACTCGATCCCGATGACGAGGCCGACGGCAAGGTAGGCGTGCCAGCTCTCGACATGAACATTGGCACCGATAACCGGGACATGGACATCAATCCCGGCTGCGGCAGCAATCGCGAGTCCAGCCGTAACAACAAAGAGGCGGCTCATGCGGAGCTCGTCTCCAGCTCTGTGCCACCTTCCTCAACAACAGCTTGGGCTGACGACAGCAACCAACCTGCGACGACAACGAGGATGAACGCGACGATGTGAACTGACTCCCAGAAGGGCGTGGTGCCGAGGGGGTCGTGGAAGACGAGGATGCCGGCGCCAATCGCAGTCACGTTGGTCGCGGCGGTCATTAAGGCGATTACGCCGACAGGCTTCTTTTGCCCGTCCTTGAAGGCACGTTGCAGGCAGAGGAAAGCGCCGATGGCACTAATGAGGCAGATGTATGTCCAAGGCGATTTCAGGACGGAGAGAAAGCCGTGGCGCGAGATCCCGACGAGGGCGTTGAAGAGCGCGTCTGAGGCGCCGTAGAAAAGGCCAGCGGCAAGGCCAACCAGCTCAACTGGCCCACTTTGGATCCCTTTCCACGCTAGGAGGAACCCGAGCGTGCAGGCGATGCCAACTAGGAATGCCAGGCCGTGAGCGTCGTAATGGTTGGTTGGTCCGTCGGCCTTCGTCCCGAACGCAAAAAGGATGAGGGCGAGAGTCATCAACGATGCGCCAGTGATCTCCCGACGGGTTGGTTGGTGGTTGCCAATAACCGTCGCCAGAGGGACGGTGAGAATCAGGCCACCAGCAAGGAAGGCCTGAACCAGCGAGAGGGGGGCATAGGCCAATGCGACCACATAGACGACCATTCCGGCGATCCCGATTACCCCGCCGAGCAGCCAGAGAGGAGCGGACAAGAGCTCCTTGACTGACCTCAGTGGATTCCTAAAGTCAATCGATGGACCGCCATCCAGTGCCTTGTGCTGGATCAGGTACGAGGTGTTGAAGAGGACTGAAGAGAGCAGTCCCAGCAAAACGCCTAAGAGGACTGTGCCGCTCAAGGCTCGCGTTCCAGCAGGCCAGCTGCGCCGATCGACCACAGCACGCCGATCCATGTAAGAACGATCAGCAGGACGTGTACCCAAACAAGGCTTGATGGCAGCTTCAGTTGCCACTGAGTGATCCCAACAACTCCCTGCGCAGCAACAAGCCCGAGGACTCCGAACAGTGGCTTCAATGCTCGCCGCTCACCACCGGGGCGCCGCAGGATGAAGATGACAGTGATGACGGAAAGGCCAAAGACCACAGCCATCGTGCCGTGGCTGAAGACAGTGTTGCTCAGGGTGTCTGTGCCGAAGACTTTGAACCTGTGAACCACCTGGCCAGTGCGCCCTGCGCCAGTGTGCGGTCCGGCCGCAGTCGCAAGCGTGCCGAGCGTCATCGTGATGACACCCACGGGGAACAGCGCACGCACCGACCAGACACCGAGAGTGTCCTTTGCCCTCGGCCTGTCGCCTGGCTCATATGTGGCGCACCAAGCGAGCGCGAAGGCGGCGTCCAGCAGGAGCATCGAAAGGATGAAGTGGATCGAAACCGTCCACCACAGGAGCTCTTGGCCGACGACGATGGCCCCAAGAATTGCCTGTGCTGCCACACCAAGGGGCAACAGGACGGCAAGGACCTCAAGCTCCTTGCGGAACGGCCTGCGGAACCAGCCCATCACAGCTGCGGCAATCGCAGCAACGCTCACAAGTCCTGTGATGACTCTGTTTGAGTACTCAATGACTGCTGGCGTCTGCCCCGGAGCGATGTATTTCCCGAAGCACTTCGGCCAATCGGGGCAGCCAAGGCCAGAGCCAGTCAGGCGGACTGCAGCGCCTGTGACGATGATCCCGGCAACCGCAAAGAGTGCGATTCGAGTCGCATAGCGGAACAGCTCAGGAGAAACCTGGATGCGTTCACGGAGGCCCATCTCCTTGATCATGACGCACTCAGGCGCGCGTGGCCCGTGCGGAAAGTGAGATTGGCGCTAGTAGGCGCCGCGGCGCGCTAGTACTGCCGGGAAAGTCTTCAGCAGGATCAGGAGGTCGAGCGCGACTGACCAGCGTTCGAGGTAGACGAAGTCCAGTCGCACAAGGTCATCGAACTGGAGGTCTGAACGGCCGGAAACCTGCCACAGGCCGGTGATTCCGGGAAGTACGAGGTAGCGCTGGCGGTGCCAGTCCTCAAGCAGATCAAAGTCGCGCTGTGGCAGTGGGCGCGGACCGACGAGGCTCATCTCGCCGCGAACGACATTCCAAAGCTGTGGCAGCTCATCAATTGAAAGGCGACGAAGGAGCTTGCCGATCGGTGTAACCCGCGGGTCCTTCCGCATCTTGAACAGGGCGCCGCTGGCCTCATTGAACCGTTCAAGGTCCGCCATCCGCTCATCGGCGTCGACAAGCATGGTGCGGAACTTAAGGCAGGCAAATGGAACCTCGCCAATGCCAGGCCGCATTGACCTGTAGATAAGCGGGCCGCGTGAAGTCAGCTTCACCGCAAGCGCGCTGACGAGAAGCACAGGGCTGAGAACCAAGAGGAGCAAACTTGCCCCAATGAGGTCGAAGGCACGCTTGATCGCAAAGTCAACGCCCTCAAAGACTGGTGGGTTGAGGGTGAACAGCGGCACTGCCATGCCAGGGCGGAACTCGCCGCGCTGGAGGAGGATCTCCATCGTGGTCGGGGCCACATGGACGACGATCCCACGGCGGTGGCAGTCCTCGGCCAGCTCAACGATCTTCTCCTGCGGGTAGTCAGGGTCGGCGATGATCACTTCGTCAATGCCACCGTTGCGAATGATGGATTGCAAATCCTCGGGTGCAGTTACGCCGCCGACGATCTCAACAGGCCAGCGCACAGTGTCGGAAACGGTCGAAGCGACTGAGCGCGCGTGGTCTCCGGATCCAACAACGAGAGCTTTGCGAGTCGCGCCAACGGCTGTCGTGACTCTCGCTGTGAGGCGGTCTTGAATCGAGCGAAGAGCAGAGACAGTGATGATCGCGAAGGCGAGAGTGCCTATGAAGACCGAATACGAGTTGAAGTGGGCTCCGTTTGCCAGCGAGAACACCAGCGCGATGACGGTCGTCTGGAAGAGAGCGTTCGCGATGCCCGGAAGGCCCGGACGACGAAGTCGCTCCTTGTAGAGGTTGTGGTAGGCGAAGAGGAGGACCGTTACGAAGTAGGCGAAGGTCAGATACGAATCAACTTGGGTGCGTACAAGGTCAGCATTGAAGTCACCCTTCAGCCAAGCCTTCAGCGAGAGCCAACCGACAAGGGCAGCGGCGACGCCGATGTAGTCGCAGATCAGAAGCGTGATGATCCGAACTGCAGCCCTCGCGGTGCTGCCGCGCAGAACCCTGGTCAGAAGCGGAATCTGCGCAGACCTGATGTCGCGAAGGCGCGAAGGCGCTGGCCCGGAAGCCTTCGGCGGACTTGGGTCGAGATCACCAGGACCAGCTGCAGCAAGGGGGCGTGAATCGATGCGGGAAGCGATCCGACTCTTACCCGGTTTGGCCTGCGCGGCTGTTTGTTCGTCGATCCTCATAGAGCCCTCTTGTGTGACAACTCTCCCATAAGTGGAAAGTAGCGGTTTCAGCCATTCGCAAACAAGGCTGAACTGTTAACGCCGCGTCAAAATTCGCGCGGTTGGCACGTTTGGGCTTAGGTCGGGCCCGTCAGGCGTCCTTCGCCTGATTCATTGAGCGTGCGGCGCAGCCCTTCCTCAAGCGAGGTCTTAGGAGCCCAGCCAAGAATCTCGCGTGCACGGGTGATGTCCGGCTTACGAACCTGTGGGTCGTCGACTGGCAGCGATTCGTAGACGATCTTGGAACTGGTGTCAGTTACGCGCAGGACAGTCTCTGCAGCTTCAAGCAAGGTGAATTCATCCGGATTACCAATGTTCACTGGGTCATGTTCGTCTGAGCGCGAGAGAGCAATAAGTCCCTCAATCAGGTCCTCAACGAAGCAGAACGACCTGGTTTGGCTGCCATCACCAAAGACTGTCAGCGGCTGGTTGAGCAGCGCCTGCCGGAGGAAGGTTGGAATGGCACGGCCGTCATGCGGGCGCATGCGGGGGCCATAGGTGTTGAAGATCCTCACGATTGCCGTGTCCACGCCCTGCTGGCGGTGGTAGGCCATCGTCAATGCTTCGGCGTAGCGCTTAGCTTCGTCATAGACCCCTCGCGGGCCAATCGGATTTACATGGCCCCAGTAAGTCTCTTTCTGCGGATGTTCCTTCGGGTCGCCGTAAACCTCGGAGGTAGAAGCGAGCAGGAAGCGGGCGCGCTTGTGCTTGGCAAGACCGATCGTGTTGTGAGTTCCATATGAGCCGACCTTCAGCGTGTGAAGTGGCAGGCGCAGGTAGTCAATCGGGCTAGCTGGCGAGGCAAGGTGGTAGACGCTGTCCACCGGCTCGTCGACATAGAACGGCTCGGTGATGTCGACGTTGATGTGCTCGAATTGCTCGCCGTGGAGTTGCTCAATGTTCGACAGGGAGCCTGTCTCGAGATTGTCAACGCAGATAACCCGCTCGCCTTGGGCGATCAGAGTTTCGCAAAGGTGCGAGCCGAGAAACCCGGCGCCGCCTGTAACTAGCGAAGTAGGCACACGATCAGATTACGGCCGCGCCGCTGATTGACCTGCATCTGAACGCTCCCGCCCCGTCCTGAAACCCGGGTTGGGCGTGCCGTTGCCAGATCAGACAGAGGGGAGGGTGCCGTCGACGCGGCGGCGGTCTGCGCCGTCCACTTCGACCTTCCAGATCGGCACTTGCTCCTTGAGCATGTCGATCAGGTCCCGGGCGCCATCAAAGGCTTGGCCACGGTGGGCGCCAGCAACTGCGATGCCGACGGAAGCTTCTCCAAGTGCGACTGTGCCGACTCGGTGGGCGATTGCAACGCCAAGGACTTGGTCACGGCTGAGGATCTGCTCAGCTAGCTCGGTCATCTAGATCGGAAGAGCACACGTCTGAACTCCAGTCACCGATGTTTATCT